>DQLG01000394.1 GCA_015660315.1 Candidatus Latescibacterota bacterium | reverse complement strand
TGCCGGGTTATGCGGGGCCGACCGGGCGCAATGCCTATTATCGCAACTTGGGCGATGGCACATTCGTCGACCAGACGGATAAATCGGGTACGGGTGACGAAGCTTTCGGAATGGGGGCGACCGTCGGCGATGTCGATGCCGACGGCGATCCGGATCTCTACGTGAGCAATTATGGCGCGAACCGGCTATACCTGAATGGCGGTGGTGCGATCTTTGCCGATGTGGCCCCGGCCGCCGGCGTGGCGGATACGGCCTGGGGCACGCACGCGGCTTTTGCCGATTACGACATCGATGGCGATCTCGACCTCTACGTGGCCAATTATATGGACTTCGATCCGGCGAAGAATGTAGAGTGCTCTGCCGGGCAAGCGCGCTCGTATTGCGGTCCGACCACCTATCCCGGGCAGGCCGGTGTACTCTACCGCAACGACGGCGGCCTAGCTTTTGCCGAGGTGACCAAGCAGGCCGGTCTCGATGATGATACGGGGCGGCAGTTGGCGGCGGTGTTCGGGGACATCGACATCGACGGCGATCCCGATCTGTTTATCGCCAACGACAAAAAGCCGAATTTCCTCTTCGTCAATAATGGCGACGGGACATTTGTTGAAAATGGCGCGGTGGCGGGTGTTGCCTATAACGAGGAAGGCCTGGCCGAGTCGGCGATGGGGGCCGATCTGGGCGATTACGATAACGACGGGCGGCTCGACATCATCGTTGCCACCTTCCAATGGCTGGCCAATACGCTCTATCACAACGACGGCGATGGTTTTTTCACCGACCTGACTTTTGCCGCCCAACTCGGCGTGCAGAGCATGCCCTATTTGGGCATGACTTCGGCCTTTGTCGACTACGATAACGACGGCTGGTTGGATGTCTTTGTCGCTAATGGACATCTCGATGCCAATGTCAAAGAGTATGATCCCTCCACGACCTACGCCCAACAGAATCAGTTGTTTCGCAACGCGGGCGACGGCACATTCGTCGAAGTTAGCGGCGAGAGCGGGGCGGGCATGCGGGTCGCGCGGGTCAGCCACGGCGCCGTTTTTGGCGATTACGACAACGACGGTGATGTCGATATTTTTGTTTCCGATTCCGCTACGCCGCATTGTACTTTGTTGCGCAACGACGGCGGCAACGCCAATCACTACCTACGGGTTCGCGCCGAGGGGAAAAAGAGCAATCGCGAAGGTATCGGCGCGCGGGTCCGCGCGGTGTCCGGTGATTTGGTACAGGTGCGGGAGATCCGCGCCAATTATGGTTATATGGGCAGCAACGACGTGCGGCTGACGCTGGGGCTGGGCCAGCGCGCGATGGTCGATACGCTGCAGGTTTTCTGGCCGAGTGGTGCGGTGCAGACCATGGCGGGTGTCGCTGTCGATCGGGAAATCATCATTGTGGAAGAAATAGGCGAATGAGATACGGGTCGATCTGCTTTATCGTCTGGGCGGCTGTGGCTCCAGCCGTCGCACAAAGGGATGTACCGGCTTTACCCCAAAGCTCGCAGGCTATGGCGACCTACCTCGCTGGAATCGCCCGCACCGCCGATCCGGTCGAAAATGTCTATATGAACCGCGCCCGGGCGCGCGGCATTAGCTCCTTGTTAGAGCGCAAACTGACGCCGCAGCAGGAAATGCAATTGCGCGTCAAGATTGCGACGGAACTTTTACAGGGGGGAATGGCACAAGAGGCGATTGCGCACCTCGAGTATGTCTATGCCGAGATTAAAAGGCAAAAAGTACCGGTCAAAGAGAGCTATTTTCGCAATCTGCGCGACCTGCTCGGCATTGCCTATTTGCGCGTCGGTGGCGAAAGTAGCGGAGTGCCGCCGCATGATTGGGTTTTCCCTATGGGGCCGGGCGAGGCGACCTCGTTACCGGCTGGGCCACGCAAGGCCATTGAGCTTTATGAGTCGAATCTTAAAGGGGCATCGGACGAACTAGCCACGCGCTGGTTGCTCAATATAGCCTATATGGCGCTGGGGGAATATCCCGATAAAGTGCCCGCGGCCTGGCGGATCCCGCCGACGGCTTTTGCTTCCGAATACGCGCTCGGCCGTTTTGTCGATGTCGCGGCCGCAGCCGGTGTCGATGCGGTTGGTCACGCCGGCGGCAGCGTCGTCGATGATTTTGATGGCGACGGTCTGCTCGATATCGTCGCTTCGTCGCGCGGGCTGATCGATCCGCTGCGCTTTTTTCGCAATGAGGGCGACGGAACCTTCGACGAATGGACCCAACGCGCGGGTTTGCGCGGGCAGTTGGGCGGGCTAAACCTAGCGCATGCCGACTACGACAACGATGGCGATCGCGATCTGTTGGTATTGCGCGGGGCCTGGATGGGCGAGGCGGGGCGCCACCCCAATTCGCTATTGCAGAATCAGGGCGGAGGGGCTTTTGTCGATGCCACTCGCGAAGCCGGTGTATTCTCGTTGCATCCGACGCATTCCGCCGCTTGGGGCGATTACGATAACGACGGCTGGCTGGATCTCTATGTCGGCAATGAGTCCAGCCCGGCGCCGAGGCCGCCGCATCCCTGCGAATTGTTCCGCAATAATGGTGACGGCACGTTCAGCGATGTTGCTGCCGCGGTCGGCGTCGCCGATGTTGGCTTTGTCAAAGGCCTGGTCTGGGGCGATTACGACAACGACGGGATGTTGGACCTCTATCTTTCGCATCTCAATGGCGACAACGTGCTTTACCACAACGAGGGCGGTCATTTTAGCGAGGTCGCCGAGGCGGCGGGGGTGAGCGAACCCTATGTCAGTTTTCCGACCTGGTTCTGGGATTACGACAACGATGGCTGGCAGGATATTATGGTGGCCGGTTTTGATATGGAAAATCTCGATGATATGGCGGCGGTTTACCTCGACCGGCCTTTTGGCGCCGAGCACCCGCGTCTCTACCATAACCGGGGCGACGGCACCTTTGCCGATCTGGCGACTGAGACGGGCCTCGACCGGGTCATTTTGCCGATGGGAGCGAATTTCGGCGATCTCGACAACGATGGTTGGCTCGATGCTTATTTTGGCACCGGCATGCCGGATCTGCGCGCGATTTTGCCCAATCGCATGTTTCGCAATGCCGGCGGTCAGCGTTTCCAGGACGTGACGACCGCTGGCGGTTTTGGGACCTTGCAAAAGGGGCACGGGATCTCCTTTGCCGATTTCGACCACGATGGCGACCAGGATATCTACCAGGTATTGGGTGCCGCCTTCGAGGGCGATGTCTATCGCAATGCGCTTTTGGAAAATCCCGGACACGGGCATCATTGGTTGACGCTCTTTGTGCAGGGGACCCGTGCCAACCGCGACGGCATCGGCGCGCGTATACGGGTCCGAGTGGAGACTGCTGCGGGGGACGCGCGCGATATCTACGCCACGGTGGGTAGCGGCGGCAGTTTCGGCTCTTCGCCGCTGCGGCAGGAATTGGGGCTGGGCGATGCTAGGGCGATCGAGTTTGTGGAGGTCGTCTGGCCGGGCGATGGCGGCAAACAACGCTTTGCGGGGCTGGCGATGGATCGCGCGTATCGCCTGATTGAAGGGGAGCAGGCGTCGCAGTGGGTGGTGTTACGGCGCTTTGATCTTTCCCCCGGAGATTAATCGCTATTGCAAAATACAGTCGCGCGACGGCCTGTTGATGCGAAGTCCGCACGAAAAAACGGCAGGTCCCAAGCGCGATTAATTCAGCCGCGTCACGCCCGATGTTTTTTGCGATCGCCTTAAATACTGTTTCAGTTGTCCGCGGCGCGTCGCGCCATAAAACGCTGGGTAGCGTCCGGGTAGATGCCGATCAGGTGTTCGGGCATCACCGGAAAATCCATCCCGCGGGCGCTTTGTACACCCGTTTTTTTGTCCTGTCGCTCCGGCATGTGGCAGTCGATGCAATTGTCGACGATTGCGTGGCCCAGCACCGGTTGCATACCGCAGGCCTCGGCGCTGTGGCAGTCGAGACAGCGACTGGAAAAGAGCGTTCTGTCGCCGCGTTCGGGCGCGTGGGGGTTGTGGCAACTGGCGCAGGTCAGGTCGTCGCTCTGTTGGAAGCAGGCCGAAAGGCTGAGACGGGCGACCTGGTTGTTGCTATGTACGCCGATTCGATTCTGGGTGTCGTGTGGCTCGGGTTCGATATATTCCGCGAGCGGCAGGCCAGGGCGATAGGTGAAGGGGCGGCCGTGTTTGATGCCGGCGCCCGAATGGCATTGCGCGCAGATCTCTATTGAGCGTTGGCGGGACAAGTCGCCTGGATGGGTGATATGCGGCGCACCCGCGCCGTCGGGCGCGTCGACTTGAAACTGTGCGTGTTGGGCACCGGGACCGTGGCAGCGTTCGCAGGAGATACCGAGTATAAACTCTTCCTGGCCATAGACATTGCGTTCGTAGGATTCGGTCTCGAAATAGGTGGCGTGGCATTCCATGCAGCGGGGGCCGACGGGGCGGTCGAAGACGGCTTGGCCGTCGGGGAATCCGGGGCTGTTGATCCACTTGCCGCTGGCGGCCCAATACGAGATCGGCAGTTGATAGAGCCGGTTGCCCTTCCAGTACAAATAGGTCTGGCCGATTTTGCCCGAGCCGGTGACGATTTCCATTCGCTCGCTGTGCTCGTGCAGCTTGTTGTCCTTGCCCATGATATTGGCCGTTTGGTAAAAACCGTCGGCGCGGGCACTCATTTCGAACCACAGATCGTCGTTGCGGGTCCACATGAATGCGGCCTGTGCGGCAAAGTCGCCGGCGATGGAGTGCGCGTCGGCCAGGCGCGAAGTAATATGGTGAGCGGTCTGTATAAAACCTGCGTATTTGTCCGGATGGCAGCCCTGGCAGGCGGCGGGGCCGATATAGGAGTCGCCAACAGATATTTGCTCTTTGGTTTGTGGGCTCTGTCCGTTTTTCGCCGCTGCTGATATTTGCGGCAGGCCGATCAGCAAGGTGCAGAGCAAAGCGCAAAATCGGGCTGAGAACGGCGCCTCAGAGACGGATGTATTCTTGACAAATGATAGCTCCGCAATAGCTTTCAATGCAGTAATCTGCAAAATCCAACCCTTCGGTTGCGGGGATAAGACAACGAATTATAGAGGAGAGTATTAAATTGAGTTATGCTGTCATTGTCAAGAAAGTGAGTGTGAAGGCAACGTGGGGCCTCCTCGTCTGTTGGTTGGCGGTGGTCAGCATTGCTAGTGCCGACTCCCCAGCTGAATACGTAGTGCGGGTGGGTAAGGAGAAGCTCTCAGTTGCCGAGTTTGAGCGACGTGCGCAGCAGATGATGAAAACGGGTTTCCGCCACATCGATATCGCTGATCCCAACGCCAAAAAGATATTTCTCGACGGCATTATCGCCCATGAGTTATTGGCGGTTGAAGGGATACGGCGCGGGCTCGACCGCGATACCACCATCGCCGAGGAGGTGCAGCGCACGCACGAACAGGCGCTGCGGAAGAAGCTCTATGAGGTCGGGGCGCTTACGGGGGACTATTCCTCGACAGAGGAGGAATTGCGGGAATTCTTCGTCGAGCGGCAATTCGACACCGAGATTTTCAGCCAGCATATCGTCTGTGCCACCGAGCAGGAGGCGTGGGAGGTATTGGACCGGCTAGGCAAGGGCGAGACATTCGCAGACCTGTTCCCCTTATACGCGGTGCCACATATCCAGAAGCGTTTCGCGCCGGAGGGTTGGGTCAGTTGGGTTAAGACCGGGGGAGTACTGGGGCCGTTGATCAAGCCATTTAATGGTATGGGGCCGGGCGATCTTTATCCGCAGCCAGTCGAGACGAGTTCAGGCTATCACGTCTTCAAGCTCAAGGCGCGCCGGCCGGTCGACTTCGACGAGACCCGCGATTGGCTGACGCGGCGATTGCGCGAGGTTAAGCGGGGCGCGGATATGGAGGTCTATGTCAAGGAACTGCGCCGTCGCTATGGGTTAAAACGCGACGAAAAGGGCATGCGACAACTGCGGGCCCTTGCGCCGGACGAAAAGGAATGGCCGGGGGATGACCCGCAATTGTTCGCATGGCAGGGCGGGCAGTTGACCTTGCGCGATTATCTGTTCCACCATCGGTTGGGCCGGGTCAAGCATCCGGCCGCCCTCGATAGCGCCGGGTTGCACAAAGCTGCTGACGGGCTGGCGGGCAGGGAGATCATGCTGATAGAGGCGCGCAAATTGCAACTCGACAGCGATCCGGAGGTCGCGATCAAGACGAAGACCCGCCGCGACGAGTTACTGATCCAATGGCTCTATCGCCAAGAGGGCCGGACAGCTGCGCTGGAGCAGGGTGTGACGGAGGAAGAAATTCACGGTTTCTATGACGCGAATCAGGATATGTTTGCTCTAGAGGACGGCGGCGTGGCGAGTTTCGACCTGGTGCACGATAGCATCAAGGCGGCTTTGTTCACCCATATAGAAAATAGCGCGATGGATAATTTAATCGCTCGTTTGCTGAAGGAGTATAAGGGAGAGGTGGAGGTCTATCCGGCCGGGCTTACTCAGGTCGTGCTAACGCGGCGGATGCCGCCGAAAATGCCCGGGAAGGAAACGCGGGAGACCGGTTCTAGTGCGCAATAGAGACTCCGACCCTGTAAATAAACATTTAATATTAGCTTCTCTTATCTATAGATAATGCGAATTAAGAGCTGAAGGCCATGATAAACAAAGCGGCGGCTAATCGTCCGAAGACATGAAC
>DQLG01000008.1 GCA_015660315.1 Candidatus Latescibacterota bacterium | reverse complement strand
TCGCACACATTAACCATTCTAGGCATTCCAGGGTCGTTTTGCTCATGCGCGTTCCTGTGCGATGCTCTGTAGCATGATTTCTACGAGCTGTTCGACGACCGGGCCTTTTGCCGATTTGGCGGCGTTTAGCGGGGTCTTGCCTTTGCGCGCGGCGCGCAGCGGGTCGGCGCCGGCTTTGAGCAGCAGGTGTGTGGCGGTTTTTCTGTTCTCGTCGTTCTTGATTGTCGAATGCACCACTTCGAACAACGCGGTCTCTCCGTTGGTGTCTGCAATGTCAGCGCAAGCTCCATGGTCCAACAAAGTACCTATCGTCTTGGCAAAGCCCGCTTTTGCCGCCCGATGCAGCGCCGTTTTGCCTTTGTTGTCTTGAAAGTCTACGTCGGCGCCGAGGCCGAGAAGCCGCTTTACTTCGGCGGGGTTTCCGCCCCGGTCTCCCCGACACAGGTATACGAGTTCCGCGCTGTAGGTATCCGTGTTCGGCGCTTTGGCGCCATAGGAGGAGACAAGTGTGAAGAGTTCGCCTGCGTCCGGGGCGATCGGCGGTAGTTTGCCGGGGTCCGCGCCGTGTTCGAGCAAGAGGCGGATCTTGTCGAGATCGTTGTTGGCGGCGATAAAGAAATCGTCTTCATAGCCTTTGATTTTGGCGCCTTGGCCGATGAGGTATTCAACGGTTTCGGCGTCGCCGCCGCGCAGCGCGTAACACAGGGGCGTGGCCCAAGGCGCGGGCGCGAGGTGAAAGTCCAAACCACTTTCTTCCATGGCACCCATCGTGTGTTGTGGGTGGCCTTGATGTAGTGATCCGGGCTGCCGTTTCAGCCAGTCTTCGGCACCTTGCCTGTCGCCGAGGAAGGCCATAGTGTGCAGGTCGGTCTTGGCGCCTTGTGCGAGCAGAGAATCGGCGACGGCGTCGCGTTTTTTATAGCGGGCGATGCAATAACAGCTGACTTCGACAAAGTAGGGGGTGTAGTGCGTGCCGCAGGCATTGATGTCGGCGCCGCGTGTGGCGAGGTATTCGACCATCGCGAGCTTGCCGCGATGCGCTGCCTCCCACAACATAGTCCGGCCATGTGAGCCGGCGCGGCTTAACCACTGGGGCCGCGCGTTGAGGATCGAGTCGACGGCCGTGAGGTCACCGCGCGCGGCGGCGGCGGCGGCGATCTTTAGGAAGTCGCTGGCCTTGCCCGGGAATTTAATGTCTACCATGGGCTTCTGCGCTAATAGCGCCTTTTTATTGGTTCTTTTTTCGCGTCAATACGGTTATCCGTCGTTTTTGGTTGCGGTGATGAGTGGTCTGAGGAAAATACCCGTTGAACTTTGTTTTTTCACCGACCGCCAAAGGTGCACTTAGAAGTTGAATCTACATAATTGAAAATGGTATCGAAGGCAATACGAAGCGACCATTGGGGTGCTACAGGTGATAATAGTCGGCGCTACACCGAGCCGCCAAGACATCGCCTTGGCGGCTCGTAAGCCCTATGAGCTCAACGCTCGCCCGGCTCTTTTCCGCCGCGCGATTTTAATACGAGAACGGTCGATCTCATAGTCGAGAGGTGTCGAGCCGACTGGAGATTTGGCGTTGACGTTCGCACCGTAGACTCTCATACTCATTGCGAACCTACCAGTTCGTATATGACCCGTCGTGCCGGTGCAAATGCGGCGCCTCCCAAAACTTAAACGCCTGCTCCTTCGCCAACTCCTCGTTGAATTCCACACCCAAGCCTGGCCCCTCCGGTACCTTCAACATCGACCCTTCCAGCTCGCACTGCACCGGAAACAAATCTTCGTCGAGAAACGTGACGTCTTCCGTCGGCGTCACCCGGTGTTCGAGCCAGGAGAAGTTGGGCACCGCCGCCGCCAGATGCACCGAAGCCGCCGTACAGATCGGCCCCAATGGATTGTGCGGCATCAGGTCGATATAGTGCGTCTCGGCCAAGCTAGCGACCTTCATCGACTCGGTCAAGCCGCCGACATTGCACACGTCAAGGCGGGCAAATTGCGTGATGCCTCGTTCGAGATAGGGCTGGAACTGCCACTTGCTGGCGAACTCCTCGCCAATAGCGAAGGGCACGTCCGTCATCGTGCGCAGGGACTCGTAGGCCTCGGGGCATTCATCGCGGATCGGCTCCTCCAAAAAGTCCAGCGTGCCCGGCGGCATCTTCTGGCAAAACGACGCGGTCTCGGCCACCGTCAGCCGGTGGTGGTAATCGATGCCCAACACCGGATCGGGCCCCAACTCCTGCCGCAACTCGGTCAACCAAGAAGCCGTAATGCCGATGGTTTCGCGCGGCTCGAAGAGTAGCTCGTCATCGTTTTTTTTTCGTTGCGCGGAACCGACGCGGATCACATTCCAGCCCTTTTCCAAGAGCAGCTTGCTATTGGCGACCAGCGTCTCCAAGTCGGGCGCGCCCGTCGTCGCGAAGCAGGGTACCAGCTCGCGCTGCTTGCCGCCCAATAGCTGATAGACCGGCACGCCGAGCGCCTTACCCACCACATCGTGCAAGGCGACATCGATCGCCGAAATCGCCGCCGTCAGCACCCGCCCGCCTTCGAAGTATTGGCTGCGGTACATCTCTTGCCACAGCCGGCCGATCTCGCGTGGGTCACGGCCGATAAGCCACTCCCGATAGTGTATCACCGCCCCGGCCACCGCCTGTTCTCGCCCCGACAAACCCGACTCGCCCCAACCGTAGATGCCCTCATCGGTCTCGACCTTGACGATGAGCTGGTTGCGGGTACCGACCCAGGTCGGATACACTTTGACATCACTGATTTTCATAGCATCGATCTCCCCCAAAGCCATTGCTCATAACCAGTACAAAACGGGACTGAACAAGGCAGAATGTAGAATATCCAGAAAGACTCTCAGTCATCTTGCAGGCACGCGAAAACTACGAGGCCGTTGGCGCCAACAACGCGACCAGCGCTTCGTAAATCCCCGGCGCGGCCACCACCAGGTCTTTGCCGTAGAATTCCTCCGGCATATCGCCTTCCACCGGTCCCAGATGCCCGACGCGCGCGCCCGCTTCCCGCGCGATAAAGGCCGCCGCCGCCAAATCCCAGGGTTTTATCGCCTCGCAGAAACCGTCGAGCCGCCCCATCGCCACCCAACAGATATCCGACGCGGCCGACCCGACCCGGCGGATATCGCGGCAGTGCCCCAACACCAGGCGCAAACGCTCCAGCAAAGCGACGCGCGCGTCGGCGTCGTAGGGAAAACCAGTACCGATCAAAGCGCGTGCCAACTGGTCGCACTCACTGGCGCGAATCGGCCGACCGTTTAGACGGGCGCCTTTACCACGCAGCGCGGTAAAGGTCTCGTCAAAAAACGGGCAACACACCACCCCAGCCTGCACCCGCCCTCCTTCGGCATAGGCGATTGACACGGCTACCTGGTGCATGTTATAGGCGTAATTGACTGTGCCGTCGATCGGGTCGACGATCCACAGCGGACCGTTCAAGGCATCGGGATCGCTGAGGTCGGGTGAAGATTCTTCCGATAAAATGCTGTGTTCGGGAAAAGCTTTTTCAATCTCCCCGCGGATCAATTCGTCCGCTTGCAAATCAGCCGAGGTCAATAATTCGTTGCCGTCCTTATAACTCAAATCCAGCGTCTGCCCCTCGCGCTCAGCGGCGATCAACACGCCGGCACGGCGCGCCAAATCTTGGGCAAATTCAAGCATATCGGCCATTAAGCGTGTACCCCCAATTCCATCGGGTACGGCGACAGATTCTCCAAGCCGTCCTCGGTGATCAAATACATATTCTCCAGACGCACGCCGGCCCGCGCCTCGGGTATATAGGCGCCCGGCTCGACCGAAACCACATTGCCGACGCGCAGCTTTCCACCGCGTTCTTTGTTGAGGTCGGGCATCTGATGCGCCCGCAACCCGACATTGTGCCCGGCGTGGTGGACCAACCCGACGTCGGCCAGCTTCGGATGTTCGCGGATATAGGCGTCCATCGCTATCGCGCACTCGCTGCCGTCCTTGCCGGGTTGCAGATACTCCCCGACCTGGTCATGGAAACCCTTGATATGCTCGAAGACCGACTGCTGCACTTGGCTCGGCTCGCCCACCGCGAAGGTCCGGCACAAATCCGCCCAGTAATTGCGATAAACTGACCAGGCGTCGATTACATATAGCTCACCCGCCTCAATCTTGCGGTCCCGGGCGAAACCGCCCATCTCGCCGCATTGGTAATCGCCGTCGTGGAAAACCTTTTCACCCGCCGCCAGATGCGCACCCCTTTGCGCCGCCGCCAATACCTCAAGCTCATTGACGCCGGGGGCCATTGCCTCTTCCGCCGCCGCATAGGCCGCCAGATCCACCTGTACCACCTTGCGCAATAGGTCAATCTCGTCGGGGTCCTTGACCTCCTGCAAATCGGCGAGCACTGGGTCTATAACTATCCATTCTGGCGCTTGCCCGATGCCCTGCTCGATTGCCACCGCCAATCTTCGAGGCAAAGACTCGCCTTGCCAACCTAAGCGCCCCGCCTTGAGCCCCCTAGCCTGCAATGTCTCGACGATCAGCCCGCTCGCCACCTCGCGCAGATTGGGCGTGACCGTACCGCCGATACTGGGCGCGAAGGTGACACACTCGTCAACACACGGCTCGCCCTGGTCGGTATGCGCGACTAACAACGACCAACCGTCCGCGCCGAGCCAAAGCAGCACCGGCGGACCAGGAAACTCCTCGGGGATGATCACCCCGGTGAAATAGTAGATCTCCTTCGGGTGGTTGATAATCGCCGCGTCGATATTGGCTTCGGACAATCTTGCGACCAGACGCGCCTGCCGCGCCCTGCATCCTTCCTTACTTAGCATATCTGTCTCCTGTAGCTAATCTGCTTTTTCGACGATGGCCGACATCGAGCCCTTACTGCGCACCAGCCGCTGGTCTGCACCCCAGCTCTGGATCTGGCTGCATTTGTGCTCGGCCTGTTCTTTGTTGGTGGTAAAAACGATCGCGCGCCCCCGTTGGTCGACCTCGCTGGCCATCTTCCAAGACATTTCCTGGCCATGGCGAAAGAGGCGCATTAGCATCTCTACGACATATTCGTAGGTGTGCTCGTCGTCGTCGAGTAGCACCACGTGATAGCGCGGAGCCAGCTCGGCCAGCTTCTTGCCGTCGACCTGGTGATCGCGCTCTACGCGTTCTCTGGGAGGGGTGGTGGTTTCCATAATTTGGCGGCGCGGGCTTGCCACTGGTCTACGCCATCAAACATATTAATGCATTGCGTTTCCCGTGGAAAGGATCGTGCAGAAAATATCGTACTCCCCAGCATGAACTATACAATCATCTATCCGGGCCAAGCCATATATTGCCCTTGATAAGTCATTTCCCCTGCCGACTGGATAACAATACCGCCATGTCATCTGCGAATGAATCCAGAACCCTAGTCTGCCGCATTGACAGCCGTGACGCCGCCGTTCACATCAAAGGCTGCTAGGACAGATTCGCCCAGGAAGACAGCGCTCTTCAACAAACTGTTTCGTCGGGGCTCGGCCGCCCCTTGGCGGGCTTCGTTTA
>DQLG01000802.1 GCA_015660315.1 Candidatus Latescibacterota bacterium | reverse complement strand
GCTGGGGATCTGGTAATTTGGGACAACCGATCCGTGCTGCACCGAGGTATGGCCTACAAGCCAACCCAACGCCGAGTCATGTATCGCGCCACCGTCGCTGGAGATGGCCCTCTTATATAACCATTACCTATGGCTTTAAACCGCTCGCGTAAAATGGAGCAATACGGGAAACAATCATCCTTGAGACGACTGATTTCCCGTAGCCAGTGATATAATCTTATCATAGAAATTCTATCCAAATAAGGAATGACATGAACAACGAAAAAGAGCCTTTACCCTTACCTGGCAATTTTGACCCACAAGTGAACCTGCCCAGCCGCGAGGAAAACGGCAACGTATTCCACGCCACGATCTCCGGCATGAACCTGGCGGCACAGTTAATCGAACACGGTACGCCATTAGATATGGAGCGCGCTGAAAAGGTGCTGGACGCGGTATTTGAATCGCAGGAGCGCCGAGCGGGGGCGCCGCATTACGGCAATTTCACCTGGGAGCGCGAGGACGAGATGGTCGAAGACCTAAACGCCGTGCACTTCACCATCATGCCCCTTATCAAGACCATGCTGCACTGCGGCGATGCGGTGCCCGCTTCCCTACGCGACAAGGCACTGGCAGGCATTCGCTTGGGACTAGAAGCCATCGCCCGCATCGACGTGCATCTGCGCTACACCACCATTGCCGCGGCCGATGTCTTCGATACATGTATCGGCGGCGAGTTGCTCAACGACGCAGCCATTATGGCGCGTGGCCGCGACAAGCTGCGGCGCTGGTTGGCCTTCACCGACCGCTCGGGCACGTTCTACGAATACAATTGCCCCGGCTATACCGGCATGTCCATCGAGCGCCTGGCCGAGTTGGCTGCGCTGAGTAACGATGAGCAGACGCGCACGATCGCCCGGGTCTTCGCTGTGCGCGCGGGCTTGAGCGCCCTGCTGCACGGGCATCCAGGTACCGGCCGCTGGTCTGGGCCGTTCAGCCGCGCTTATCAGCAACAAGTTGCAGCTAAGACGCCACCCGAGATCGACTGGATGCGCCATTGGCTCGAGTCGGGCATCTTGCCCGCATGGGCCGCCACCGCACTCGAAGACAAAACCATGCCATTAGAAATTAAAGAGACCTCCGACGCCGCCGGGCAGCAGATGATGACGACGTATATGCACGAGGCCTTTTCTTTGGGTGTCGCCTCCAAGGACCTGAGTAGCCAGGCCAATCGTTTTGTCGAGGGCGAGTCGAGCGTGTTCATCGCGCAATTCACGTGTGGTGAAGAGACCGGTGTCCTGCTTAGCAAATATATCTTGGACGAGAAATGGCTAGGTGATTTCCGCACGACCCCATCGCGCTCCAATACGCAATTGCAGCCGGATGAAGGCCGTTTCTGGGGCGTGCAGGACAAGACGCGGGCGATCGGTCTCTATGCGCCGCGCGTCATCGGCGCCCGCCAGCCCTGCTCAGGGCTTAAATTGGCCTTGATCTGGATGCGTCGTGACTTAGTCGACGAAATATGGATCGGCGACCGCAAAGTCGAAACATTACCCGCTGACGTGCCCGAAGGCGCAACGGTAGTGGTTGGCAGCGGGCAGGTGTGGACGGCGGTGCGGCCCCTCACGCGTACTCATCTGAGTCACAATCCGCCGCTGCGACTGGTGGAGCACCAAGGTAACCTGGCTTTGGAGATCTACAATTATGAGGGAATGGCTAAAACCTTTTGGGAATTGGGTTGGCCCGGCTCGTTTTACCAGGGTATGCCTCAGTGCGGTTTCTATGCCGAGGTAGCCCTACGAGATGCCTACAGCGACGGGGCGGAGTTCGCGCAAATAGTCGCTGGCGGCCAACTATGCGATGAGGTCGAGGCGCCGTTTACTTACGACGGCGGTGATGAAGAGCGCCTGTGGAATATCGAGTACGAACGCGATGGACGCAGCCTGGGCATCGCAGTCGATCTGATGCAGTGGAAACTGAAGCAACGCTGGACCGAAGACGGAGACCAGGGATGGCCAATGTTGGAATCGCCGCTGGCGCAGCAGACCTCTGATGGCAAAGTAGAGGTCGCAGGTGCGGTGCTCGAATGCGGGAAAGCGGCAGCCTGGATTCTGGCCAGCTCCGAGCGTCGTTGTTGGGTGGCCGCATATCACGGGCCCGAGGCCGCACCCTTGGTATTTCAAGTGCCGGAGGGGAAAGTGGAAATCGAGTCGATGGGGACAGGTATGGTAATCTGGGACAATGGCCGCGTTCGCATTGAAGCCAATGATGTGCGCGGAACGCCTAAAGTCGAAGGTGGCGAACTCGCATCCTAAGGGATAATGGCCATGGCAAGTAAAGTATTCCATTCGAGCGGCAGCGTTGATATCGACAAGGTGCGACACGAAGTCGCATTATCGCCATCCAGTGCAGACAATTACCGACGGCGATCGCTACTGCTCTACATGTGGCTGAGCGCACTCCAGCAGCAGGGGGCGGATACCCGGCCGTTTACAGATGTGGATAAACGCTACTATCTGCTGGAGGAGCGAATTGTAGCGGGGGACGACAAGCGTCTATTGTCCGAGATGGCCGCACTCATCGACGAGGGCTTCGGCGTGATGGAAGGCATGCAATCCCGGCTTATCGAGCAGGGGCCGATCGCCACGCCGGGCGAGGGCAATGCTGCAGACTGCCCGCAGGGTGGGGATATGCAAGCCGAGTGGCCGATGTTTCAGGGCGATATCCACCATACGGGATATAGCGAGGCGCCAGGGCCTTGCTATGGCCGGAGTGCATGGAAATTACCCGTTGGCCTTGGCTGGTATGCGCGACCGGTCGTCGAGCAGGGCAAGGTTTATGTCGCCTCGCCCGGCATGCATACGACCAGCTTTTGCCTCGACCTTGAAACGGGAAGAGAAATCTGGAAATCGACCCAGGAGCATGCGCTCTTCGGCATCTATAAATATCCGGCTATCGCGTCAACGCCTGTGGTGCTCGATGACCGGATCGTCCTGCGGGAGGTCAACAGCCACGGCGGCAACGAAGGGCAGGCCAAAAATCTCGTTTACCTCGACAAGGCAACCGGCCAAACGCTCGAGCGGAAATACGCCGGACATGTAGACTATCGGACCCAATATGCCGCCGTTGTGACGAATGGCAAGTATATGGTGTACCCATTTGCAGTACATGATATCTACGGAGCCCCTGCGATCTGCCAGAATTTCAACCGCCTCGTTTGCGCAGACCTCGACAACGACGCCTGGCGCTGGGATTTCAATGTCGGCGACATCGATGCGTTGGCCGAGCCGGTGCTAACTGAGCACGTGGCTATCGTCGGTACGATGGAAGGTTATTTGTACGCGCTGAGGCTCGATCGGGCTGATCTTGGCGATGCGAGCGAGTTTTTGCCGGCCAACAAGGCGACTCGCATCGCATGGCAATTTAAGGCGTCGGGTGCGGTGAATACCCAGGTAACACTGGCGAATGGACAGGTCTTTTTTGGTTGCAATGGTGGCGCGGTCTACTGCCTGGACGAGCAAAGCGGCGCGCTACTTTGGCAACGGCGTGTCGATGTAGTAGAACACCGTGCGCGCAAACATTTCAGCACGCCGCTCGTGCACGGCGATCGCGTCTATGTCGGTGCGGCCAACCATTGCGTTTACGCGCTGGATGCGCAAACAGGGACTGTCGTTTGGCAGGCAGAGGTCTCCGACTGGGTCCGGGCAAAACCCGCTGCTGCCGATGAAACGATATTTGTCGCGACCGTCGATGGCAAGCTGCATTGCATCGACTCGAACGGCACGCACTGCTGGTCGAAAGTGATCAGCAGCCACCCGATCTACGCAGACCTCGTATCCGCTGAAGACCGTTTGCTGATTAGCGACAGCAATCTCATGTTGTACTGCCTTTCGGCTGACGGACAGACGGTATGGGAGAAAAGCACGCTCAACGCATTCGTCGATCCCACCGGCCAACGCATTTTCACGGATGAACTTTCGGGGGGCACCTACTATCAATCGAAACCCACAGCCCATCGCGGGAAGATCTTCTTTGGCACCCCGTCTGGATTTCTTTATGCGGCCGATGCGCAAACGGGCGAGCAGATTTGGAAATTTGAAATGGGGGCCGCGATCTCCGCGGGGCCTGCTTGTGCCGACGGGCGAGTTTTTGCCGGCCAACAAGGCGGCGAACGTTTTTTCTACTGCGTAGATGCCGAAGATGGGGCGCTGATTTGGAAACAAACCCTTCCGGGCGGTTGGGTCTGGGGGTCGGCGATGGTGGAGGATGGCCTGGTCTATGTGCCCACCGTCAGCGGTTACGCTGTCTGCCTGAACGCAAAGACAGGCCACATCGTCTGGATGTTCCCGACCGCGCAGTCGATCCCGGCCGAACCTGCAATTGACGGCGACCTCGTTTACTTCGGCTCTTGGAGCCGCTCGATCTACGCGTTTAACAAAAAAACCGGTGCGATCGTGTGGAAGAGCAATGGCATTGCGCTCGACTCGGGTACGCTTATCGCATTCGACGGCAAGGTCTATCTGCCGCACCACAGTAATATCTGCAAATGTCTAGATGGAAAAACTGGTGATATCCTCAATGAGGGCAACAGCAACGACGAGGAAAAAGGCGCGTTCTCTGACTTCAACGCCACGCCGGCCTTTCACGGCGGGCGCGCATTCTTCTCGTCACGCGGCGGCCTGGGGCTGCGC
>DQLG01000416.1 GCA_015660315.1 Candidatus Latescibacterota bacterium | reverse complement strand
GGACGAAAACCGGTGATAAAGTCGGCAACGCGCGCGTTAGATCTTGTTCTTGTCTCTCTCGTCTCCCGTCCCGTCCCGTCCGGCTCGGTAAAGAGCGCCATGACCTTGTAGCCGGGATCGTCACCGAGGACTCCGGCGCGGAAAGCGACGAAGGCGGCATTTTCGTATTGCGACGGAAATTGGTCGCGTGCGTAGAAGTGTAGGCCCATCGGTGCCAAGTGACCTGGGACCAGGGCCGCCGGTCGTTCGATGTCGGCGACTAGCGATGAGTCTTGCTCCGTCAGCGGGAAAATCGCCTGTTGGTAAGCGCTGATGGAAAAATCGGTCCAGACCCGGAAGGCATAGGCCAGCGGCCAGCCATAGAAACGGCCGTCGCGGATGGGGGTGATCCACTCGGGCGGCAGGTTCGGGCCCTCGCGGTCGTGCCCGTTGCCTGCGCCCCACAACTCGCCGGTGACTGGGTGCAGGTCGAGGCCGATGGCGTTTCGCAGACCGGAGGCGAAGATTCGCCGTCCGCTGCCGTCGATATTGAACTCCAGGACGGTAGCCCGTTCGGGATCGGATTCGCGGCATAGATCACAGCCCGAACCGATGTGGAAGTAGACCTTGCCGTTGCCCTTGTCGAAGACCAGCGAATGCGTTACGTGTTCGGAGGAGCGGCCCAAGAAACCGGGGACTTCGGCGAAGACTTCGCGATCTTCGTAGAAGCCGTCTGCGTCTCGGTCTTCGAGGCGATAGATCGCGTCGTCGTCGGCGACGAAGAGCACACCTTTAAAGAAGGCGACGCTGTGCGGCCAGTGGAAATCATCGGCGGCGACATAGACGCGGTCGGCGCGCCCGTCGCCATCGGCGTCGGGCAAGGCCAGCACTGTGGATTGGCGACCAGAAGCCGGGCGCCACTGGCTACCGCTAGTTTTCATATTGGCCACGTGCAACACGCCCCGACCGTCAAAGGCCATAAAACGGGCTTTGTCCACCTGGTCGGAGAAGAGCTTGACTTTGAACCCGGGCGGCAGGTTGAGGGTGCGGCCGGCAAGGCCCTCGACTGGGGTCGCTTCGAGATGCAGGTCTATTTTGCGCGTCAGGCGGATCTCGCCGGGAGGGTAGTCGGCGGCGTGGGTCATCGGTGCGGCAAACAACACATAGAGTAGGTAGCGGTACATGGAGATTCCTTGCGTTTGAAGTCGTTTCCGTATATAGACGCACGAGATACGAAATGGGTTTTGACAATTATGCTCGCGAGATATCGTCATAAATTAGATACATCATCTCGCATTATAAATTACGTTAAAACGGTACAATTTTGCTACAGTTGGATCGTTCGCCCTTCCCGCGCCGCCGCTTGGATAATCTCCACTACGTGCACGGCCGTTTTTCCGTCGATCTCTGGCTGGCCCTCGCTCAACGCGCTACGGACGAAGTCTTCTACCGGTGACGGCGGATCCTTTAGCTCATCCTCGCGAAATTCTTCGACCACCTTATCGCGCTCCATTTTGACCCGGAAGGGAAAACCGCGGATTATGGCCGTGCCCGCACTGCCATAATAGACGCTATGTTGGCGTTGAGCGCGTATCTGGCTGTCGGCGCGTTGCCTGAGGGTGGCATAGGCGCCGTTGTCGAAGCGCAAGGTAAACGCGCAGAATATGGGGCGGCCGGTGAAGGAGAGATATTTTCGTGCGGTTGTGCAGGTACCACAACGCGCCTAGATTTTCATCTAAGCTATGGAACCGGAAGAAGAATTCACCGAACCCGATCCGATCGAGGTGCCCATCGATGGCACGCTCGACTTACACACCTTTCATCCGCGCGAAATAAAGGATCTGGTGCCCGATTATCTGGAGGCCTGTCGCGCGCGCGGGATATTGCAGGTGCGCATCGTGCACGGCAAGGGTACGGGCCAGCTGCGGCGCACCGTACACGCGCTACTCGACCGCCTGCCCGAGGTCTCCTCGTATCGCCTGGGCGGGATGGGTGAGGGCAGCTGGGGAGCTACCCTGGTTTTTTTACGCGCAGAGCTATAGCGAAAATACCGAAGCGGAGATTATGGTAGAACAACCCCCTAGCGACTACTACGACTATTATCCCACGATCGCGCTCGAGCGGCCGGTCGTATTGGGCGGAATACCCAGCTCGCCCTATCGTGAAGTCGGGCACAGCCTGGGGGCGTTGGCAGGTCTGCCGCTCGTCGACTTGGATCACTGGATCGAGCACCACGCCGGTATGTCGCTATGGGAAGCTCTGCAGCAGAAGGGCGAACCTGTTTTGCGAGAAGCGGCCATCGAGCTAATCACCAGGGCCATGGCCTCGCGGCCCTGCAGTTTGCTCATTTTGGGCGCAGCGGCACCACTGGTCGATACCGCGCTCGAACAGGTGCAGAAGAGCGCCGCCCTGGTCTGGTTGCACGGCCCGCCGACCGCCATGTATTGGGCCTTGCGCCAAGAGCAGCAGGAGAAAGGTCCGCAGCCATCTCCTTTTGTGCCTTTCCCGCTCGAGCGCTTCGAGCAACTCAATCCCTTATTGCAGACCTTGCGATTGTATCAGCAGCAAGCCGACCTTTGTCTCGAGGTCTTTGAGGTGCGGGAAACGGTCAACCGGCTCTTTGCCGCCCTGTCGGATTTGGGCGGTGCCGTTGTTGATGAGTTTCGCGATGTCTAGCGCGTTATACGAATGCACCTTTGAGCCTGGAGGATGGAACGAGGGCGACTGGATCGAGGTTAGATCCCCGCGTTGGGACCATCCCGGCGGCTGGCTCCAACAAGAGGATCATGTCAGCAATCGCGTGCCGGCTGACGCCACGGCCGAAGAAATGCTCGGTCCGCGCGGCGGCGAGACCTACAGCAGCATGCTCGTTGCGGATTTACTGGGTGCGGACATGCGGGTGCGGACATGCGCCTCTTTTGATTTCCGCATGGCGCCGCTGATCGTATTCGCCGGGCCTCTAGGAATCGATCGGGGCGGGTATTCCGAATATCGCGAGCATGTCGAAATCGTACTTTTCGACGAGGGGATAAACCGCTTTTATGAATTTGTAGTCCATCCATTGGAGAAATAAATATGGAAGCATTGCTGAACTCCGTCGAAGCGCGGGTTTTGGGAGCGCTAGTCGAAAAGCAGATTACCACGCCCGACTATTACCCTTTGACGCTCAACGGATTGACGACGGCTTGCAACCAGAAATCGAATCGGTTTCCGGTCGTCGCTTTCGACGAGAAGACGGTGGTGCGTGCGCAGGAGAGCCTGCGCGACAAGGAATTGGTGCGGATGGTGTCGGGGGCCGATATGCGTGTGCCCAAATACTATCATCTCTTTGTGGAGAGATTCGAATTGACGCCCCCGCAAGTGGCGGTCCTTTGCGTATTGATGCTCAGGGGCCCCCAGACCACCGGAGAAATCAGGGGGCGCAGCGGCAGGCTCTATGAATTTGCCGATCTTGGCGAAGTGGAACAAACGCTGAAAGCGTTGAGCGAATGCGATGGGGGGGCGATGGTTATGCAGCTCGAACGCCAGCCCGGTCGCAAGGAGGCGCGTTATGCCCACTTGCTCTGCGGCGAGCCAGAAACGGTGGCCGAAGAAGAAGGCGAAGGGCCCATTGAGCCAGCCGCCTTGGAACTGCGGGCCGACAACGAACGGATCGCCACACTAGAGGAAAAAGTAATCGCGCTGCGCGACGAGTTAGCGGTGTTGCAGCGGGCTTTTGAAGAATTTAAAGGGCAGTTCTAACGAAGAAGCGATCTGGCTCAAAGAGCGGAGGGCGGGTCGCCTAGTCGGCTTTGCTGGCGGTATTTGCGGGGTGAGACCCCGCAAATATTGCTGAAGACGCGGCTGAAATGCTGCACAGTGGCAAAGCCGGTGCGCGAGGCGATACGGGCGATTTCTATCTCTGTCGTCTCCAGCAGTTGCATGGCGGTTTTCAGACGGCAGGTGTGCAATAGCTGGCGAAAAGACACGCTTGTGGCCACTTGAATACGGGCCGAAACCTGATCCAAGCTCAAACCCATAGCCTCAGCCACGTCTTGTCGAGAATTGACTTGTGCCGCGTGCTGTTGGATATAGGCTACTACGGGTTCGCGGGACAGCTCGCCCGAATCGGCATCCTGCGCTTGTTTGCGTTTACTCAGGGCTTCGCCGATGCGCGATAGCAAACTGTCGGAGCAAAAAGGTTTTTCGATATAGTCCACGGCCCCCCGCTTCATCGCTTCGACAGCCGTCGGTACATCGCCCCCACCCGTCACCATGATTATTACCGCGCCACAGCCCCTTTCTCGCAGTCGCTTGAGGCAAGTGATGCCGTCCATATTCGGCATGGAGACATCCAATAAGATGACTGCGTAATCGCGTTGCTGCACCTTTTCGAGCGCTTCGAACCCGTCTTCGGCCATATCCACGGCAAAAGACCGGTCGTCGAGTATGCGATTACAGTATTTCAAAAAGAGATCATCGTCGTCAACAACGAGGACCGGCAACGGGTCTTGCGCGCTCTCGGCGGTTGGGAATCTATTTTCCATAAGTGCTATAACGGACGATAATCCGGCTATGATTAGTTACTCAATATATAGTGGCTAATCATAGCCATAGTACAAAAGAGGTGAAAATCGCCATCTTTTTAGTTAGAACTCTATGTGGATTGGCGATTTTGTTGACGGTATTTGCGTGGCGAAATTCCGGTGATATTACTAAAGACGCGGCTGAAATGCTGCACCGTGGCAAAGCCGGTATCCAGCGCGATACGGGCGATTTCCATCTCGGTTTCTTTGAGCAACTGGGTCGCTTTCTGCAATCGGCAGGTGTTGAGCCATTGGCGAAAGGATTGTCCGGTGGCCGCTTGCACGCGCGCGGAGACCTGATCAAGGGTCAACTCCATAACATCGGCGATATCTTGTCGCGTGCTGATTTGCGTAGCATTTTGCTGTATATAGGCGATTACCGGGTCGTCGGAATCCAATCGACGGTCTTCGCTGAGCCGGCGTTCGTTTTGCAGGCGGCGTTCATTGGCCTCGCGGCGATCGCCCGTACGACGTTCAGTGCGTTCTGTGCGACGGTCAGTGCGTTCTGTACGACGGTCAGTGCGTCGACGCTCGTCGTCTGAAAGGTCTTCTGTTCGAGCTTTCGAGACGAGATTTTCGATCTTATTGACCAACGCACCGGTCTGAAAGGGCTTGGTCATGAAATCAGCCGCGCCCAGCTTCATTGCTTCAACGGCCGTCTGCAAATCGCCTTTGCCGGTTACGATAATGACCTCGGTTTTGCTGTGCCTCTTTTTAATTTCCTCTAGACAAGCAAGGCCGTTCATAAGCGGCATGTTGATGTCCATCAAAACTATGTCGTAGGCATGTTGGCCCGTCATAGCTATGGCTTCATCGCCATCGCGGGCCGTGTGCACGGTAAACTGCTCTCTCTCCAACATCTTGTGGCAGAAACGCAAAAAGAGGTCGTCGTCGTCAGCGACGAGCACGGATATCGCCTGCTGCGAGGGTTGATCGATTTTTGTTTCTTCGGACAAGAAGCAGTATTCCCGAGGCGGTAGAAGGTTGTATTAAAAGATCAACGCCTTAATAATTGATGTGCGATCAATCAAGGCATGACGATAAAATAGAGAAGGATCATTCAGTGAGCAACAAAACACTCGCCTGACTACCAACTTTTTAATAGGGTATTAAATTATCTAAAAAATGAAAATCAGGTAAATTATCTAAATACGAGTCATTTTCTTATCTAATTGGGTAATAAACCGGAAATTTTTTTGGTTGAGATTAGAAAATAGGAAGATTTTACCATTTATTTAATATATTTTATCTTTTTTGTTGCATTTATCTGTATCACCGTATATCTTCAGTATATCACATTAGGGTTAGAATCATGGAAATTATAAAAAGTTATTTCAATCTTCTTCTTCCCCTCAGGAGGCCCCTGATGAAGCTTAGGGCTACAAATTTTATGCGTATGATCTTAGTGTTTTGCAGTGTTTCAATGATCGGCTTGCTAAGTTCTGCTGCCGAAGCAGCAACGATCTCTGCACCCACAGACTTTATTATCGCTCAAGGTCAGACGGGTTCAGTCCCAATCTCTGGAACGACCGATGCCAGCCCCGGCGTAGTCGGCGTTGACGTGATTGTGCAGTACGACAGCAGCGTCATTGAGCTTACCGGCACACCGATTACGCAGCTCGGCTATGCGACCGAAGGTTGGTCGATCGCGCACAACGTGTTCGTCGTTTCGGGTACGGTCAAGGAGATACGCATTTCCGCTGCTACCGACGGTGCTGTGGCACAGCCTGAATTGCCGGCTTCAGCCACGTCTGAGCTCTTTACTCTCAACTTTCAAGCGGTCTCCGCAACGACCCCGATGTCGAGCGCGTTGACCCTTACATTAGCCGATTTCAACGAAGACCCGGTGACGGCAGTGAATGGTTCGGTTAAGCTCGGCGGCGTAACCGGCGCGCTTACACTCTCGCCCTCGCCGGTCAGGCCGAGTCGCGACGTCACCGTTATGCTGACTGACGCCGACCTCGATGTCAGCGGTAGCGCCGAGATGGTTAGTGTCACGATCAACAGCCGGGCCACCTCGGGCGGCACGATCAAAGAGACGCAGACGGTGATCTTGACCGAGACCGGCGGAGCGACCGGCGTCTTCACCGGCGGCTTCACCACGACCTACGGCGCGACGGTCATTGCTGGTGGTGCGTTCGAGGTCATTCCGGGCGATGTGCTCGACGGCCTCTACACCGACGGCTTCGACGCCAGCGGCGATAGCGGCACTGCGGTTACGGATGAGATCGATGTGGTCGGTGGCACGAATGGTTCGGTTGCAACTACGCCACCATCGATCACCATGGGCAATCCTCTGACGGTCACTGTCACGGATGCCGACATTGATGACGCGGGCGCTCCTGACGCCATTGTTCAGATCAGCGTGGTGCGCTTTACCGCGGGGCTTATGACTGTAGTCGAGACAGAAACGCTCACGGTCAGTTCGAGCGCTGTCGGCGTCGATATCCCGACCTCGGGCTCGTCTGGTACGCCTGGAGATGGCACGCTCAACGTGCAAGCCGGCGACCAACTCGTCGCCAAATACGACGATCTGATCGGCAGCACGGGCGCACCGGTTCCAGGCAATCTGTCGATTACCCAGACCAGCGGCTCGTTCACCGTGCCGGGCACCATCGAAGTTACCAACGATCTAGTATTTACGCTTACCGACGCCGGTATTGGCGATGGTTCGCGCATCAACGGTACTTCTACGGTGAACGTTACTGTCAAGAACTTCACCACATCAGAGACTGAAACGATAAGTGGCTCTAGCAGTGACGGAACCTTTAACTTCACCATACCTACGGCCTTTTCCGCTGCTGCTGACCCCAATGACAACGGCACCCTGGGCGTTAAGCCCGGTGACGTGTTAGTCGTCGATTATACAGATCTGCGCGATGCAGCGGGCGGAACCACCACGATTACTTCGTCCGACATTATAGTTGACACTGGTGTTGACGGTACGGTGAGTACTGCACCGGCCACAGTCGCTATAGGTGGCAGCGTGACCGTAACGGTTGAGGACGCCGACCTGATCGGTCTTGGTACCCTTACTGTCGACGTCATCGTTCGGCGTGCCGGCGGCAATGTAGAGATCGAAACGATCGTGCTGACCGAGTCCCCGGCTGGCAGCGGCATTTTTATAGCGGTCGTGCCGACCTCGGGCTCGTCTGGTACGCAGGGCGACGGTACGCTCAACATACTGGCCGGAGATCAGATCATCGTCGATTACGACGATGCGATCGGCAGCGGTGGCACACCAGTTGACGACGTCCTTTCGATTATCCCCACCGACGGCGGCTTTAACAGCGTGCCGGCTGCCATCCAAGTTGCCGACGTGCTGGCGATTTCGCTGACCGATCTCGACATCAGTTTACCTACCCGCGTCAATGGCGCAGGCAGCCTCACGGTCACCGTCAGAAACAATACCACGGGTGAAACCGAAGATGTGGTATTGGGCGAGGACCCGGCTGGCAGCGGCACCTTCACAGGTTCGCTCTCGACGGCCTTCGCCGGCGGTACATCGACGTCGAATAACGGCACATTGGGAACCGAGGTCGGCGACCAAGTCGTCATCGAATACTCCGATGACCTCGGCGCATCGGGTAGCCCGACGACCATAACCTCGTCGACGATCAATGTCGTCGGTGGCGGCGACGGCATAGCCAGCCTCGCGCCGACGCCGACCTTCTCGGTTGGCGCGACGCCGCTTACGATCACCGTGAAGGACGCCGACTTAGGCAATAGCGGCTCTGTCGGTGTCACCATTCGTTCGATACGCAACGGAAATACGATCGAAACCGAGACTCTAACGCTGAACGCGACCGGCAGCAGCAACCAATTTACCGGCACGATCAGCAGCGCATTTGCTTCCGGCGCGACTTCCGGTTTGGGCGGTGTGATCGCCGACAATGGCATTGTCGAGCTCAAGGCTGGCGATCAGGTCCGCGCT
>DQLG01000154.1 GCA_015660315.1 Candidatus Latescibacterota bacterium | reverse complement strand
GCAGCAGCACACCGCCGGTGCTTTGTGCGAGGCGCTGACAGGTGCGGTCGGCCTTAAGGCCATCAAAGCCGATGGGCAAGTGCCAGCCGTGGTGTTCGAGCAAGCCGAGTGGCCAATGTGCAACGGGGGATTGGGCGATAAGGGTTTCGAGTTCGTCGGGGCGAAGTTCCTCGTAGCGCTTCCAGGTGGGCATGATCGTCCTTTATCGTGTGAAGGTGTCCTATAGCATGGGATCGTCCGCCGGGCATGTCAAGGTTTTCCCCCCGGGCTTTGTGTCGTATATTGGCCGCAAAAAGGAGCGAGCCATGATCGTCGATAGCCACGCGCATATTTACCACCGGGATGAAGCGCTGTACCCGATGAAAGCAGAACCCTTCAGACCCGAACCGGGTGTGGGTACGATCGAACATCTGCGGCGCGAGGCTGCGGCCAATGGCGTTGATCGGGTAGTATTGATCCAGACGGGATCGGCCTATCGTTGGGATAATCGTTTATTGGCCGATACCGCCAAAGCCAATGCCGATTGGACTGTCGGAGTGTGTACATTAGATCCGCAAGATGAAGATAGCCCCAACGAACTGGAACGCTTAGTGACCGGTTACAATGTCAAAGGCGTTCGCGTCGAGGTCTCTCCAGCCGGTTATGACCATCCGGGGACAGAGGCGCTGTGGCGTCGGGCGAGGGAGGTTGGCGCGGTGATCTGCGCGCATCTGCAGGCGGATTATCTGCAAGAATTGGCGATGTTGCTCGAACGCTTTCCCGAGGTGCCGGTGGTCTTGGATCACTGTGCCTATCCGGTTGCCGCCGACGGTCTTGAGGATCGGGCGATACGCGAAGCATCGGCGTTGGCGCGTTATGCCCAGCTATACGCCAAGGTCACTTTTGCAGTGACTAGTTCGCAACGGGAATACCCCTTCTCCGACACCCACGAACAACTGCGTGTTATGCTGGCGACCTTTGGCGCCGATCGCTGTATCTGGGGGTCTGATTTTCCCTGTGAGCACTGGCTGAAAAAGTCGACGTACGACCAGCATTTGGCAGTTTTCGCCGAAGAGTTGGGTTTGCGTGCGGAGGAACGGGACGAGGTGTTGGGACAGTCGGCGATGCGGCTGTTCTTCGCCGACTAGCTATTTGGTTTATTTTATCTCTTGGGTTGGTTGGAGCAACTTTTTAAGTCGAGAGGTGTGCTTTGATGCTGCAGCTCTTGCTGGGCTTGTTCGTGGAGTTGCTCGGAATCGCGGTGGTTTTGTAGCGATGGCAGCAGCACGGCATTGTCTTTGAGCAATTTGCTGGCGACGCGATTTTCAGGTCGCTGGCGAAATAATCGCCTAAGTCGAGGGGTTTGCCCGTTGCCGGGCAGCGAAGCGAATGCTTCCCCGGCAATGGCTTGCGCCAGTATTCCATCGATATTGCGGAATCTGGGCTGACCGTTGGCTTTGCGCGAGGTTTTTTTTGCCGTGTTGCATAAGGAGGGTTCCTTCTCTCAGATCTCGCCGTCCTTACCGCTGCGGGCTACGAGGCCTTCGGGGTGAGGACGGAGCTCGGTCGTTAAGTCTTTGTAGGTCTGTGGCAGATCGCAACTTGGGCAGATTTTGGCCTTGAGGTGGATTTTGCTGCGGCAGTGATGGCATATCTTGCCCGTGCGCAATACACCCAACCAGGCAAAAGGGCCGCCGATCAGGCCGAGGGCGAACCACGACCACGAATTGGCTCCGCGCTGGTTGGCGGTAAAGGCCACGCCCCAGGCGCTGATAAACCAAAGCGCGGTCATGCCAAGCAGGGGGACGATGATAGGTATGTCGACGGGTATCTGCATATTATTCTTTCTCTTAGAAGATATTAAGCAACGAAGGCGCAGACTCCAAATTCGGATAAAAATCTTGTCCTGCTTGTGATGAAAGCCTAGTTTGCTCGGTGGTTTTTTATGTTGGCGACGATATGGACCATAGCCCTGCACGAAGCGCGGGACCAACTGGCGAGCCGCAGGATGGGGTTGGCTGGCTTGCTCTGTGCCTTGTTGACTGTGGCTAGCTTATCTCTGTTGCTCGGAGATTATACCGTGCGCAAGCACGGATATGATCAGCGCGACCAAGCCGGGCAGACCCGTGCCGGCAAAAGGCCGAAGCTGAGCGCGCCGCCGACGCCGTTGAGTGTGCTCGCCCGCGGTTTGGAAATGCACAATGGGCGGTTGCTCTTTATTACTTGGTCGCAACCCCGTCGCCAGCCGGGTGCGGTGGTGATGGATCAGGGGGATCCCAATCCGCTTTTTGAAATTTTTCAAGCACCGGATTTGGTGCATATCGTGCAGTATATCCTAAGTCTGTTGGCCCTTTTGGCGGCTTATGACGCCATTTGCGGGGAACGGGTGCGCGGCACGCTTGCGTTGGTATTTGCCGGTCCGTTACGGCGCGGCGTATTCATCGCGGGCAAGGCGCTGGGGGTATTGCTGGGCCAGGTCGCGATATTCCTGCCGATTTGTGCGGTGGTCGTCGGTTGGCTGGCGCTGATGCCCGAGTTGGGCCTTGCAGGGGAAGATTGGTTGCGGATAGGCGGGGTGATGGTTTGTTCGCTGCTCTATATGGTAATTTTCGTACACATGGGATTGTGGGCTTCGGCGCTATTCGCTCGGCCGTCCAGTGCATTGTCGTTGCTGCTTGCGTTATGGGTGGGCTGGGGCATCGGTTGGTGCAACCTTTCGCTTTCTATGGGGCGCTGGCTCGTGCCCTATCCGGCGGTCGCCGAGATCGAAGCGCAAAAGTCCGCATTGCGGCAGGGCGATTTTGAGGAATATCTAGATTATGCGCACGCCTGTTGGGCCATCGACGACCACTATATCGCTCAGGTCGACGGCCAAATCGCCCTCACGCAAACGCTATCGCGGCTCTCGCCCTTAGCCTCGTATCGCTACGCGACTGCGACACTCTCTCGGACCGGGGTCGCGGATGCCCAGCGTTTCCGCGACGCGGTTATTCGCTGGGACCGCCAACAGCGGCGAGTCGGTTACCAATGGCAAGATAAGATTCCATTCGCCTATACATCCCATTCCCTGGCCGACTGCTGGGACCGGGTCTGGTTCGATATCGGGTTGTTGTTGCTTTGGGACGCATTTTTTTTTAGCGCGGCGCTCTGGGTTTTTCTGCGCCGCGATATAAGCTGAGGAGCAAGCCGTGACCTGGATTATCGCCTTCCGAGAGATCCGCGACCATGTGTTGAGTTTGCGTTTCTATTTGGGTTTTGCCCTGTGCCTGGTGTTGATGGTCGCCGGCACATTGGTGTTGGCCGAGGAACAAGGGCAGCGGCGTGAGAACCTCGCGCCCTATCTCGACCAAGACCAATACCGCAGCGTTACCGAATGGGCCAATGCGAATTGGTTGATGAATGGCAGTCTTTTTCTTGCCAGG
>DQLG01000415.1 GCA_015660315.1 Candidatus Latescibacterota bacterium | reverse complement strand
GCGCCGCCGCCGCAGTCCTTCGTCGACCGCAAAAAAAGAGAAGCTGAAGCGCGGGAAGCATAACGAAAAGCCTGGCGATCTTATTCCACCTTCTGATAGGGTTGCCATGCGTCGCCCGCTGCTGCCGCTTGCTGTTCCAGTTGGCTGCGCCAACCCGCGACTTCCCCGGCTTTGATGCGCGCTACGTCAAAACCCGGATAGCGGTCCTCAAGCGCATCGCCCAGTTCTTGCGTTGCGGCCCAACGGTCCCACGCCGTCTTCATCCACTCGTGCGGCATCGCCTCGCGCACAGCCGGGTCAAGCTGCCAGGCGCTGCGCGCGTCGGCGACCGCTGGTTCCTCGGTGGTCGGGCCCGCCCACCTCGACCACCCGACCGACAAGGAGTTGCGCTCGCGAGCAGGTACGGTGTGCCCGGTGTGGATATTGTTGCCGTTGCGGATAAGCGCTTCTCCGGCTTTGAGCCGGATGGCGACTTGCTCGGGCAATGGGTCGACGCGATTCCAACTGGGGGTGTGCGGCACGCCCGCGTCCTTCATTTTCTGCGGCAAGAGCACGTCGTGCTCAAAGGGCGTGCGCCAGCGGTCGTGGCTGCCTGGTATGACCTCGTGGCATTCATCGTCGACCAGCGCCAGGAACATGCTCACCCCATTGCGTTCGGTGATATTCTTCGCGTTTTTTGCGCGAATTTCATCCCAGCGAATTTTTTCGATTGCCTCGGAATAAGCTTCAATGTCTTCTCCCCGGTTGTCCTGCTGCGAAAAATAGGGTTTGCCATCGCCCCACCAGGTCACGTCGCGGTGCCAACTCGGTCCATTCTCATTGCGTCGGGGGTTGCACCACAATAGTAGGCCGCTCATCGCCATATCCTCCGGGCCGAGCCCGTTGCACCAAGAGGACACGAAGTCGAGCAATTCTTCGCAGCCGTGGAATTCGGCGAAGCTGGGTTCGTTGAATGCGGGGTGGACCAGGCCGCGAATCGCCCAGGGCTCGTCTTCTTTCGCGCGGTGCACATAGCCTTTTGAGCAGTCGATCTTGTTATAACCGTGTTCAGGCGCGCACGCCTCGGTCACCCGGCGGCCCGCCTCGCGCAGCACGGCGATCATCGGGTGGTCGACGAAGTCGTTGATGATCAGATAGCCGTGCTCCTGTAAGAAGGTGGTGCGCTCGGGTGTGCCGCCGGGCGCGGAAAGTTCGGGTTGGAAATCAGCAAAGGCCGTGGCGCGGTAATATTTGGACGATGATGGCTGACTGGTGCTCATTTTATGCTCCCTCAAAATAGCAACTATTGGGAAATATGATTTGGTGGCTTATCGGTACGGGCGAGTTTAAGCTGGCTGCGCTTGCGTGTCAATGTTTTGCAACAGGCGATTGGCGGTACTGGCAGAGTTTCTGTGTGGGGCCTAGTTTGACGATCGGGTATTTTTTTATTTAATCTCCGTTTATACTATTAACAAGGGATGTAGAGTATGCAGAGCGCGGTCAACTTCATCTCCGACGGGCTGGGTCTGACGCCATCCGAATTCGCCGAGGTCTTACTAGAGTGCACGGCGGACGGGTCGGTGCACACCGATTCCTACAGTCTCGGCGGCGCGGTCGCACAGGTGGAAACGAAGTTTGCGCAATTGCTCGGCAAGCAGCGGGCGATCTTTATGCCGACGGGCACACTAGCCAACCATATGGCGCTACGCGAGTTGGCCAGCGTCGACCGCAAGGTGGTTGTGCAGGCGGAAAGCCATATCTACAGGGATATCGGCGATAGCACTCAGACGCTGAGCGGGTTGAATCTGATGCCTCTGGCGCCACGGCGCACGACGTTCACACTCAAGGAAGTTCAGGGGGCGATCGATTCGTTTCGCGATGAGCGCGCGGCTACCCGTATTGGGGTTATTTCGATCGAGTCATTGGTGCGGCGGCAGGACGATGCGATGTTCGACTACGAGGAGATGCGGTGCATTTCGGATTTCGCTCGCGAGCAAGATATAAAGATGCACCTCGACGGCGCGCGTCTTTTCGTGGAGGCCGTGCACCGGGATATTGCCCCGGCGGAACAGGCGGCGCTATTCGACACGGTCTTCGTGTCGTTGTCGAAGTGTTTCAATTCGGCCTCCGGGGCCATTTTGGCGGGCCCGGCCGATTTCATCGAAGACTTGTACCACCAGCGTCGGATGTTCGGCGGCAGCTTGGCACAAGCCTGGCCGCAGGCCGCCGTCGCCCTACACTATGCGGATGACTTTCTCGAAGCGTATAGCGCGGCCTGGTCGGCAGCCGAAATGCTGTTTGACCTGCTCGATGAGGACCCTGTCTTTCGCGTTGAGCGCATTCCGCAAGGTACCCACATCGTCCGGCTGCATGTCGTTGATGCGAGTTTGCCGGAGTTCGGCGAAAGGTTGCGGCAGCGCCAGGTATTTCTGGCGCCGCCCGCGCCTGACGACCAATGGTTTACGCTCAAGATCAATCCTTCAATACTGCGCGTTCCGCCCGCACAACTAGCGGCTGTTTTTCGCGCAGCGCTTTAGGTTCCGTCTGATTATATAGAAACCAATGTAGCTTCAATGAATCTGGACGAGAATATAGAGCATCCGGCAATGTTTCCGGAGGAACTTATTGAGCCGTTTGTAAAAGCTACTACGGAGAAAGACGATCTGGTGCTGGATGTATTTTGCAGGAAGTGAACTACCGGTGTTGTGGCTCTGAATTTAGGTCGAAAGTTTGTCGGTTATGAAATCAATGGCGATTTCTGCAGGCTGTATGAACAAAGATTGGGATCATTAAACGAAGTAGAAACCACCCTCTATATCACGCCACAATCCATTTTAACCACCTTACCTATACCCTCAACCTAACTGGAAAGAAGTCGTATGAGAGAGGTGAAATACCCCCCCAAATACTTCTTTGTTAGACACTGAGGTGAGTAGGACGGACCTTATGTCCCGTTTACGTTCTGAGAGTTATAGGTGTGTAGGATGCGAGACTTGATGGATATTAAACTATCTTAGAATCGAACGCTCAAATTCATAAAAGGCAAGACTCCGACTATAATCGACCCTTCTCTATATACTTCTCAGAGAACAGAGCCCGAGTGAAGATCTTTACCCCTAGTATAAGAGTATTATATGAATGAGGTGAGAGATTAGGGTTGTCTTTCAAAGCAAGGAAATACGGTTGGCTATACTGATGAAGGTTAGTGACAAGTAAATCACCTTGCTGATTTTCAACGAAAGAAATTAGTTTTAAAATGGTATATTCATAAAAAGTAATAGTGGAAGGAGTACAATTACCCAGTATTTTTTCTTTAATGAACATCTCAAAACACTGATTCAGACACATAAAAAAACCTCCTATTGACCATCTGATTAATAGAAGTCAATAGGAGGTTTTTATTAGTCGACAACTTTTCCAAATTGCCGTAACCTATTATACTTAAATAGGTTATAATAATGGTACACCCAGGGGGGTTCGAACCCTCAACCTCCTGATCCGTAGTCAGGTGCTCTATCCAGTTGAGCTATGGGTGCACTTTTAAAGCAGAGTTATAAAATAGACGCCGCCCCGAAATCCGTCAAGACACCAACCCCCCGGACAACGCCTCCAGATACTTATAGCCCGACCCGGTGTTAAATAGTACTACGCGCTCGTCTTTGTCGACCAATCCCTGCTCCTTCAGCTTGAGCAGTGCAGCCAACGTCGCGCCGCCTTCTGGCGCGGGGAAAATTCCGGTATGCGCGGCGATCGTGTGCGAATGCTCGACTAGCTCTTCGTCGCTGACGGCCACGGCGGTGCCGCCGCTTTCGCGCAAGGCGCGCAGCATTAGGAAGTCGCCGACGGCACCGGGTACGCGCAGGCCGGAGGCCACGGTCGCCGCGTCTTGCCACAGCTCAGCCGTTTCATCGCCTTGTGCAAAGGCGCGCACGATCGGCGCGCAGCCCTCGGCTTGCACCGAGACCATGCGCGGGCGTGCGGAGCCGATCCAGCCCATCTTTTCCATTTCAGCAAAGGCTTTCCACATGCCGATCAGCCCGGTACCGCCGCCAGTGGGATAGATTACCACATCGGGCAAGGTCCAGGCGAATTGCTCGGCCAACTCGTAGCCCATGGTCTTTTTGCCCTCGACGCGATAGGGCTCCTTGAGCGTCGAGACGTCGAACCAGCCTTCTTTTTCTTTGCGCTCGCCAACAATCTTGCCGCAGTCGCTAATTAGGCCGTCGACTAACTCTAATTCCGCGCCGCAGGATTGGCATTCGATGGCGAAGGCCGAGGGTGTGTCGCGCGGCATAAAGACGATGGCGGGCAGCCCACAGGTGGCCGCGTAGGCCGAAAGCGCGCCACCGGCATTGCCGGCGGTGGGAATGGCGAGTTTTGTTGCGCCGCGCGCCTTGGCAGCTGTGACGGCAGCGGAGAGGCCGCGGGCTTTGAAAGAGCCGGTGGGGTTTAGCGATTCGTCTTTGATGTAGAGTTGCGAGAAACCAGCCCATTGGCCTAGGCGCGTGGTGTGGTGTACGGGCGTGAAACCTTCGCCTAGGGAGACGATTTCTTCGGGAGTACTAATCGGCATGACTTCGCGATAGCGCCACATATTGGCCGGTCGGTCCCTGAGTTGTTCGCGGGAGAGCGCGGCAGCGGCTTTTTCAAGGTCGTAGCGGGCGAGTAAGGGGGCGCCGACCTCTGAGAGATTGTGTAGGGCGTCGGCGTCATAGTGTTGGCCGGTGCGCGCGCATTCGAGATGGGTCATGAACATAGCGTGGTGTAGAGTCCTTTCTCGCGGATATAGGTTTCGACCGTTTCGGGCACCATGTAGCGAATAGAGAGGCCGGCGGTTAGGCGCTTTCTGATCTGGGTCGAAGAAAGGTCGATGAGCGGGGTGTCGATAAAGAGCAGGCGGTCAATGAGCCTAGTGTCGCCACCGGAGGTGTTGGTCGACCGCGATCCGGTGACGACGGTGCATTGCGCGAGAATGCCTTCGGGATCATGCCAGGAATTCATCTGCGCGGCGTTGTCGGCGCCGATGATGAAGAACAAGGCGCTGTCCGAGTGCGTCTGGTGCAGCGTTTTCAGGGTGTCGACGGTGTAGGATTTGCCCGGGCGGTCCAACTCGACGCGGGAGGCGGAGAAATCGTCGCAACCGGCAATGGCGTGTTCGACCATCGCCAAACGCTCTGCCGCCGGGGCGAAGGCGCCCGGTTTAAGCGGCGGGTCGGCCGCCGGGATAAAGAGCACTTCGTTGAGGGGGATTTCTTCGAGGGCGAAGCGGGCCAGTAATAAGTGGCCGTTGTGGATGGGGTCGAAGGTACCGCCGATGACGCCGATGCGCCGCATGCCTAATCCGCCGATTTGTCCAAATTCGACAGCTGCTTCTGCACGTCCTTGATCAGTTCGTCATCTTCGCTATTTTGCAGCACTTCTTTCCAGTAGCGCACCGCCAGGTCAACATCGTCCTGGGTGCGGGCGATTTCGCCCATACGGAACAGTGTGGTCCAGTACCAGTCGGTGTCGGGGTAGCTGCGCAGGACCTCTTCGTAGGTGATCTTCGCGGCTTCGAGATGGCCCTGTCGGTGGTAGAGGTGGCCGCCCTCATACTGTTTTTTGGCGAGCAAGTTGCGGCAATCAACGATGCGCTGGCGGGCGTCTTCAACGCGCGGGGAATCCGGATGGTCCTCGATGAAATAGCGGAAGGCGGCCAGCGCCTCGAAGGTTTCCTTCTGGTCGAGCTCGGCCCGGCGCAGCTGGCGGAAATAGGCCTCGCCAATCTTAAACTGCGATTCGGTGACCCATTCGCTGGAGGGGTAGATGTCAACAATGCGCTGGTATTCGAAAGCGGCGTTGACCCAGTCCTCGCTACAAAAGTAGGCTTCGGCGAGCATGAACTGCGCCTCGGCGACGCGTTGCGAGCCGGGGAAATTGCTGACGAGGCGCTGGAACTGCTCGGAGGCCTCGATGCAGCGGTTTTTCCCCATCGCCTTCTGGCCTTCGGAGAAATAGTGTTCGGCGCCTTTGAGCTTTTCGGGGGTGGTGCTGGCGCAGGCGGAAAGCCCTAACGAAAGGGCGAAGATTACGAGGTACTTCATGAGTATGGTCAAATTGGCTCAGCGGTTGGAGAAAAAGAGGTAGATGAGCCCGCCGAGTACGGTGGACACGATCACAGGTTCGACGAATTTGCCCCAGGTTTGTTCCTCGAGCTCGGTCTTGGCAAATTTGAATTTGTCGTGCTGTAGCACCTCGATTTGGCTTTTGGGGACGCGGTCGCGGCGGGTGCGGGTGATTTCGTCCTGCCAGTGCACCGCGTCGCTGCGCTCGTCGCTCAGCCGCAGGGCGAGGGTGACCCGGCCCTGCCGGTCAACCTCGCTGCCGCGCAGGCCCGACTGGCCGGTGACGCCGAGGTCGAGTAGGCGATAGGACAGGCGCATGTGCGACAATTGTTTTGCCGTCGAGTCGAGGGTCACCTCGAAACCGCGATCGAGCAATTTGCTGGCTAGCAAATGGTCGACCATCCAATTGGCGTCGTGCTTGCTTTGTGGAACGAGCAACAGCGGGGCCGCGGCCGTGTCGTCCGGCATATCCATCTCGGCGAGGCCTGCGTCGATGGCGCTGGCGACGGTTTCGACGAGCAGGTCCATATTGGTGGGAAAGGGTGCGGCGGTCACCGTGGTGGCGCAAATGAGTAGCACGGCGAAAGGGCGGTACAGGACTGGCAACAAGATCATTCCTCAGAAACGGGATGCGGG
>DQLG01000491.1 GCA_015660315.1 Candidatus Latescibacterota bacterium | reverse complement strand
GAATCGCTCCCCGTCGACTTGATTTCGATATAGCCGAGCGCCTTAGAGAAGCTCTTATCTACAACCTGGGCCCCACTGATCCAACTCAGCAGCACACTCGCCATATAGGCCCATAAATTCATACAATCCATCCTTTCCCAATGCGACCGCAATTCTCGTGCCGCCACTGCACTGATCGATCTAACTATCTGTGAACCATTAACATGCATGATACAAGAATCTTTGAATTACTCCAAAAAAATGTGGCGTACACGTCTCGTCCTATCTTAAAATGAGACATGTGCGCCACACTAACAAGGACCAAATCGCTGCTTGGACGGCGCATGGCGCATCCTATTTCTATTCTATATTCGACCCGCAATTTACCATCCTGCTCCTCGGCCTGGGCAGCTTCACCTTCCGCTACGGCGAGGGCCTGTCCTATTTTAGCAAGAACCTCGCTGCCTGCATCAACTGCCATATCATGAAACCTCCATTCGACTCCTGGCAGAAGGCCAGCCACCACACCCTGGCCACCTGAGTCGACTGCCACCTGCCCCACGATTTCTTCGCCAAGTATATCGCCAAAGCCGAAAAGGGCTACAACCACTCCAGAGCCTTCACCCTGCAGGACTTCCACGAGCCGATCCTGATCAAAGAAAAAACAGCCGCATCCTGCAACAAAACGGCCTCGCATGCCACGGCGCCCTTGTGCACAATCTCATCGAGGGTGGCACCACCGACCCCGACCAGGTCCGCTGCGTCCACTACCACCGCAGCGTCGGGCACGGCGAGCCGGTGGGGTTGGGCGGCCCCTTATTTGGGTATGAGAAGGAGCGTGAAAAATGAGCAAAACGGCCTTCGTCGGCCTGCTCGTCGTCGTGGCCGTCATCAGCGCGTTGGTCACCGCGCTGGCTATGCCTTCTCCATCGACTACCGCGACCGCCGCGGCCACGCCTATATGCTCGCAGACCAGAGAGACCACCTTTGCCGATGGCAGCCCATTTTTTGACTATACCCACAAGGAGACCGGAGCCAAAATCCTCAAGGCCCAGCACCCCGAATTCGAGCTGTGGAGCCAGGGTATCTACGCCCGCCAGGGCCAGGTGGCGGCGATCGATTGGCGAAAAAACGGGGGGAAATAAGGTACGCGGGCATCTCCATATCCAGGAGTACCAGGTCGCCACCTCCGCAGAGACTGCTCAGTCCCGCTCGTCGAGCACGTCGCGCACCCAGGTGAAGGCCGCTACCGTGGCGGGCAGGCCCAGAGTGCCAGCAGCCAGAGAGACTATCTGCCCCAATTCCTCGGCGGATATATCCAGATCGAGGGCTTTGCGCACACTGGAATGCACAGCGCCCTCGCGCAGGGCGCCGATGGCAATACCCAGCTTGACCAGCCGGCAAGTGCGCTCATCCAGAGGTCCTTCTTTGCCGGACTCGCCGATCAGTTCCCAAGCTTGGCCCAGCTTGGGATAGCGACCGACGAACTGCTGGTACGTCTTGGGAGGCTTGGAAGCGGACATGTCTTGCATCCTTTCTTTGTTCGCGTCAGTGCAGCGTTATAATCCTCTTTATCCTACTTAATTTCGCGCCTCGAAACAATCGCCGCAAACGGCGTAATACTGATCGCCGTAGGCGTGGCCTCGCAGTGGTAGGCGCACAGACCGCAGCCGACGCAGGCATCCTCGTCTAGCCGGGGATAACGACCGACCATCTTCATTGCCCCAACCTCAGAGGGACACACCGTCACGCACTCGTCACAGAGGACCCCCTGGGCGTTGAGGCAAGCGTCATGGTCAAGGGTTGCCCTACCGATGGGGCGCGGTTGGCCGTTCGCACCCAGACTCAGGGCGCCCGACGGGCAGGCGCGCACACAATCCATCGATTCACACCAGCGACAGGGATTGCGCTCCGGATCGAGCACCGGCGTTTCCTCGGCGTCACCGGCACCAGGTCCCAGTATTTCTATAACCCCGAACGGGCACGCCTCCGCGCATTGGTGGCAGCGCTCACAGGTCTGGAGAAACTCTTCCTCATCCAGCACGCCCGGCGGCCTGAAACGGGTTTGCCACTTTTCCTCCCGTCCCAGCAATGCCCCCCACTCGCCCAACCCCAGGCGGAAGAACTGCCTTCTACTCAGTTTCGCCGCCATCTCACATTCCCGAGCGCATCACCATGGGTTGGGCCACCAGCCAGATGCTGAAACCCGAAAAGAGCACCATGGTCGCGATGAAGGGCGCCAGACCGACGAGTACGCGGCCCGAGGCGGCGTAGAGCAAACGCCCCACCTTATCGGCGACCACCACCCCGTAGGCGTGGCCAACGACGATCAGCCCGATCTGTAGCCACCAGACACTCTCCAGCGAGAGCAGCGGTCCGTACGAATGTCCGGCCGTGCCAAAGAGATCCCAGCCCCAACCGAACGGATCGCTCAAGAGCGGGACGATGCTCTGTGCCTCCATGAAGAAGTGCATGCCGTTGTGCGCCAGGTGGTAAAACAGCGCCACCGGTATCAGCGGGTAAGCCAGGACCTTGGGCACGTCGCCCACTTTCACCTCGCCTCCGGCCAAGATGCGCGAAAGCGTCGCTCCCCACCAGAACAGGAGCAGGGGTAGAGCCACCATTACCGCCATCAGCGCCGTGAAAATCACCAGGCGGTCCAGCCCCATCACCGCCCTGAGCCAGTCGTTGAGACGCTCCCACTGCGGCGTCATGGTCACCCCGTGGAACAGGGTCAGGGCCAGGAGCACCATGGCCATCACCGCCTCGTCCCAGCGGAAACGCTTATCGCCGCTAAGCAAGTCTGCAGCGAAAGGCCGCAGGCGTATATCGATATTGTCGTGGGGGCAGGCCCGCACGCACTCAGTACAGAGCGTGCAATAGGTATTCTCGCGCAAATTACCCGGAGAGAGGAAGAGAGGACAACCGCCCTTGTCGCCGCTGCCGTGCAGACACGCCTTGCTGGCGCAACTGCGGCACACGTCCCGCGACTCGGGCCTCAGTTCCACCGGGCTGAAGAGCGCGTACAACCCGCTGACTCTACCCACCAGGCAGACATAGCGACAGAAGGCCCGCTTCTCGAAAAAGAGCGCCCCCAACACCGCCAGCGCCGCCATCCCCAAGCCCAGTACGGCCGTGAACGAGGGGGAGTAGGTCACCTCGTAGCCCAGTTCGAACCAGGTCAGGAGAACGAAGAGCCCCAACGCCGGGTACAGATTGCGGGCCCAGCGCGGCCACTTCCTCTCGAATCCGATCTTCTTGACCCGGGTTTTGAGCGAAAGCGAGGTCGAGAGACTGGCCAGACCTTCCCAGGGACAGACGGCGCAGAAGCCCTTGCCAAAGCCCGCGACCACGAAGATCAGCAACGCCCACCACCAGGTCCAGGTCAGTACGGTGGCGATATTGTAGCGCTGGTTGCCAAAGAGCCCGGCCGCCGCTACCAACAACAAGAGCGCGATGGAGAGCGACTGCGCGACGATCGGGAAGGAAGGCCACTGCACCAGGGCCTTGAACGGCGCCCAGCCCAAGAGTCCCCACCGCCAGTGCCCGCCCCCATCTGCGTTTTTCCTCCGCGCCAGCAGCACGTGCGAGAGCGCGATGACCAGCCCCAATCCCGCTATCGCCATCCACAACGGCACCCCCTGCATCTGGTGGGGCAGTACCCCGGACGCGGCTACCGGTGCGCGGCAGAACTCCTCGGCGACCCCGGGCAGAGTCTCCACCAGATTCGCCAACTGTGCTTGGGCGTCTTCCATCTAAATTCTCGCCTTCTTGCGGTCTTGCACGACGCGCGCCCGGCGGGCGCCCACCGCCGCCGCCACCACCAGCCCCACCAACCCCGCGGTGACCCACCGGCCCCAGCGCACTTTCTGCGATGAGAGTGCGAAGGGAATCAATGCCTGTACCTGCTCTCCCTCCAGCAGAGTAACTCTGAGCGCGTAACTCCCCTCCGGCAGCAGCGCGCCGTGCAGCGCGTAGATATTCTCCTCCTCAGCCCGCTCCTTTCTCGCCGTCAGGACAGGTTTGCCTCCGTCGAGGATTTCCAGTAGCGCCGCGCCGCTGTAGACGCGGTCCTGGCGCAGATCGTAGGCCACCAGGTAGAGCCGCGCGTCGTCGGGCATCTGCAAGTCCTCTTTCTTGAGCCCCTGGAAGTCGTAGAGCACCAGCGAAAACTCGTAGTCACCGGCCTGACCCAGAAACTCCTCCTGCGGGATCTGCGGGTAGTTTTCGAAGTAGTTGAAATGCGGTAGGCCCTTAAAGTGATGGGCATGGGCTGCGACGACGATCAGCAATAGCGCGCCGAGTGCTCTCATTTGCTTTTCCTCCCTATCGACAGGCACTGAGTCGGACAGGCTACCAGACACTCGCCGCAGAGCGAGCAGTCGCGGGTCTGGTCAAGCGTGGGGCTGACCGCCAGCGGGCAGATATCGGCGCAGGCCGTGCACTGTTGGACACAGCGCGTCGCTTCCCGGCGCACTACCACCCGCGCCCTATGTCCGACCCAGCCCAGCAGGCGCCCCGTCGGACAGACATAGCGACAGGTGAACTGCAGTCCCAGGCACAGATCCAATATCGTGAAGACTACCAGGCTGTAGACGGAGACCGAGAGAGCGCCCAGAGCGATGCTGTGAAAAATCGTCTGTCCCATCGCGAAGTAGGGCAAGATCAGCGTCCAGACTCCGTGCCCCCAATACAGGACCACCGCCAGGCTGCCGCACAGTACGCCCCAGGCCATACTCTGCCCGACCTTCAGATCGAAAAAATAGAAGAAGCTACCCAGCAGCCTACGCACCCGTGCGATGGCGAAGAAGAGTAGCGAAGCCGGACACACGTAGGCGCAGAAAACCCGGCCCAGAAACGCTGCAAGCAAGAGCGGCAACAGCACCCCCAGTGCAAAACCCAGTTCCGGCACTCGTCCTTGCAAAAGCACCGAGAGCAAAGCCACGGGATCGGTGAACGGCACTCCGCCCACCCGGATAGACCAGGTCATGCCCGCATTCTTCTGTGCCACGACCACCGCGTCGCCAAAAAAACTAAAAAACGCATCCGAAGCCTCGTAGAATAGGCGCATGCCCCACCCCGCACTCAACTCCACCAGCCGCGCGTTGCCGTAGCCGACCTTGAGATTGAGATACTCCGTCCACAGCGCGAGCAAACAGACCAGCACCAGCACCCCAAAGCGAGTGCCGATAGAGAGCACCATGAGCCCTCGGCCCATCGCCGCGTTAGAGAGCCGCATCACGTCCTCGCTTCCAATTCGGCGCGGGACATCACGCGGATGGCCTGCGGCATGTGGATACAGGCCTGCTCGCAAAGGCCGCAGCCCACGCAGTGGTCAGCGTCGATCGTCGGCCTTTCGAAGAGCCCCACTTTCAGCGCCTTGCCCGGCAGCGGACAGGCGTGATAACAAGCCCCGCAGGTGCGTCCCGCGTACGAGTAGCACAGATCCGTAATCACGAAGGCCACGCCCATATCCACCGCGGCCACGCCCTCCTCGGTCGGCGCCAGTTTCGCCAGCGCCCCCGTGGGGCAGACCTGGGTGCAGGCCATGCACAAAATACAAGCGCGGGCTCGGGCTACGATCTTCGGCGTCCCCAGATTCTCCAGCCCGTCCTCGAGCCCGGCCAGCGAGATGCACTTGTTGGGACAGACATTGGCACACTGGCCGCAGCGGATGCAGGCCGCGAGGAAGTCCTCCTCCTCCCGCGCCCCGGGCGGACGCAGATAGCGCCTGGACCTGAACCTCTGCGGCAGCCAGTCCACAAGCGGCAAGAGCGCCGCTACCAGTCCCCCGACGAGAAAAGACCGGATGAAGCCCCGCCGCTTCACCTGGACCCTACGAGAGCAGTTCGACGCGCGCGGCGCACTTCTTGAAGTCGACCTGTCCCGACACCGGGTCGAAGGCCCGGTGCGTAGTGCCATTGGCCAACCAGCGGTTTTTCTCCGGGTCGGCCGAGTCGGCCACCGACAGGTTCCACGGACTAAAGAGAAAGCCCTTCGGCACCGTGTTGCGTGCCGGCTTGACCACCGAGTCCAGACCGATCGACACCCGCGCCTCCAAAGACCCGCGCCGCGTCGTGATCTTGACCCATTGCCCATCTTTCACGCCCAACTCCCTGGCGTCGTCCGGGTGCATCTCCACATACATCTCGGGCACCAGCTTGCGGGTAGTCCCGGCCCGAATCGTCTTGGAGGTGTGAAAGTGCTCGTAGACCACACCCGTGGCCCACCAGAAGGGATACTTATCCTCGGGGCACGCGCCAATCTTCTGCCCCAGAAACTCCGCGTGCGGTAACTCGGGTGTCAGCCCCATATCCCGCGCCTTGACCAGCAGGTCGTAGTGGTCGATGATGTAGAAGTCGGGGTCGGTGCCGGCTTTGGCCAACTCGTCGGTCACTTCCCGGTACTGCGAGTAGTCCTGATGACACATATGGATATGCAGCTTGCCGTCGGGGGTGCGGAAGTCGCCGTAGGGTTTGCCCGGCCAGGGGCCTTCCTGGCGCATATAGCGCCGCTCGGTGCCGCCGTGTTTGGCGATCTCGGCGGTGGGTGCCGGCCACTGAATCCCGCGCAACTCCCTGATCTGCTCATAGGGCGACTTGCCCGTCTGCTCTTCCACTTGCAGTATGCCGGTCAGATCTGCGTCCGACCCCTCCGAGGCGCGGATAAACTCGCGGAAGACATCCTCCGGATCGTAGTAGCCATTGGCCTTGCGCTCATAGGGAAAGATCTTGTCCGCGTCTAGCCCTAACCGCTCGGCTATCATCTTGCCCTTGTCGATAACCATGTCCATATCGGGCCTAGTGCCCTTGATCGGATTGGCCGTGCCGTCGACCACGTAAATCCGCCGTTCGGATTGGATATAGGTGCCGCCGACCCACTCGCCCCAGGTCGCCGCCGGCAGGATCACGTCGGCATAGAGATTGTTCGGCGCCTGGGTGTAAATCTCCTGCACCACCGAGAAGGTCTTGGTCAGCGCCGGTCGCACCAGATTGTAGGAATCCGGCAAATCGATATGAGGGGCATAGATCAGGAACATCGCTTGCACTTCGCCCTTGAGCGCGCGCTCCATCATGCCCACCGCCATGCCGGTATTGGACATCTCGGCGACCTCATCCAATCGCGTCCGTGGGATGCCCCAGAAGTCGGCCATCTTGTGCCGATGCGCCACGTTTTCGATGCCCTCATTAAAGGGCAACCGCCCAGTCAGCCCCCCGGTCAGGCGCTCGCCCATGGCGTTGGGTTGCCCCGTCTGCGAGTGCGGTCCGCAACCCATCCGACCGATATTGCCCGTCAGCGCCATCAGATTGATCAAGCTGACCGTGTTGTTCTGCCCGTGCAGGTGCTGGTTGTAGCCGATGCCCCAGAAGGAGAGCACCCCACCCCTACCCCGCCGCCTGCCCTTGAGACTCGCCTCGGCCCACAACGCGGCCACCTTGTAGATCTCCGCGGCCGGAATCATCGTCCGGTCTTCGACCTGTTTTGGGTTGTAGCCCCGCTTCACCTCCTCGACGTATTTCTGCCAGCCCGTGCTATAGTCCCGCAAAAAATCCCAGTCCACCGCGTCCGGGTGTTTTTCCAAAATGGCATGGGCCAACGCGTTGTGAATCGAGATATCGCCATTGATCGTCGAGAAGTGATGGCTCTTGTCGGGGTTTATATCCTCGAGCCCCTGCACCGTACCGGTGCGGCGCGGGTCCACGACCAAGGTCGGGATATCATTCTTGGCCTTGTGGTCGGCCACCCGCCAAAATACGATCGGGTGCGAGCCCCGCGCGTTGTGGCCCCAGAAGTTGATCATATCGGCCATCTCGATATCGGCATAGGCGCTCGGCGGCGTATCCGACCCCAGGGTTTTGATATAGCCGGTGACCGCTGAAGTCATGCACATCCGCGCATTGGCCTCAATGGTGTTGGAGCCGATTACGCCCTTCATAAAGATGTTCTCCAGATACTGGCCTTCCAATGTCAACTGCCCCGAACCATACAGACCCACCGAGTTGCCGCCCGATGCTTTGACGATCTCGACGATGCGATCGGCAACCAGTTCCTCGGCCTCCTCCCAGCTCGCTTCGCGAAAGAGATCGCGATCAAACGAGCCCTTGGTTTTGGATACTTTGCCCCGCAACGGATCGCTCATATCCTTGCGGATCAGCGGCACGGTCAACCGATCGACGTAGATCGCCTCAGCCGAGGTCAGACCCTTGATGCACTGCAACCCCTTGTTGGTCGGATGGTCCTTGTCGGGCACAATATTGGTGATCCGCCCGTTACGGGTCTGGATGATCGTGCCGCAACCCACACCGCAATAGGGGCAAGCCGCGAGGATATTATTCGGCGCATCGCTTTTTTCCAGTTCGTACTGGCCGCCCTCCGGCACCGACCAACCCTCGCGCGTGGTGAGCCCACTCAAGGCCGCCGTAGCCGCCGCACCCTTTACAAAATCCCGTCGTTTCATGACTGCCTCCTGAATTATCGATTTCTGAGAAAAGAAATAACATCGCGTACATCGGCTTCGGCGAGATTGGCCAGACCGCGAGCGCCGATGAAGGATCGCATCGGCGTACCCGTGCGCCCGTATTTGACCGTCTTGAAGATGAAGTCGTCCGATACTACGTTGAGAAAACCCGGCATCCTGATAGCCGGCCCCGAGCCGCCCGCCGCATACCCTTCGCCGTTGACGCCGTGGCAGGGGGAGCAGTAGGTGGCGAACACCGCCCGCCCGTGGGCCCCGTCCCCGTCGTACTCGAGATCTTCATCGACATGGATGGCGGCCACCGCGTCTCCCGGCAGCGTGCGCAAATAGGTGATGATCTGCTCGAGTTGCCTGTCGGTCAGGTCGGGCCGCGGCGCCATCGCGGTACCGACCCGGCCCCGGCGCACCGTCCGTCTGATAAACTGGTCCGAAGCCAGGGCCAAAAAATCTCGGTTGCCAATACTGGGGGCCAGCCCCACCTTGCCCCGACCTTCCGACTGGTGACACATCGCGCAGTGGCGGTCGTAGAGCGCCAAACCCATATCCTCTTCGTAGTGCGCCCTCGTCGCCGGATTCCGCTGGCGCAGGAAGGCGATGATATCGTGCACATCCTCTTCCGCGAGGTTGGCCAGCCCCTGCGACCCGATAAAGGCGCGCATCGGCGTACCCACTCGACCATGCTTGACCGTCTGGAGGATATAATCGTCGGAAACCTGTTCGAGAAAACCCGGCAGACCGATACCCGGTCCCACGCCGCCGGCTGTGTAGCCCTCGCCATTGGGACCGTGGCACGAGGAGCAGTAGGCCGCGTATTTGGGGCCTCCTTGCTCCGCGACACCGTCGAAACTTAAAAGCGGATCGACCGCGATCGGCTTTATCTCTTTCGGGTGCAGCGAGCGCAGGTGGCCGATAATCTGATCCAGCTGGGCGTTGGTCAGGTCACGCCGGGGCACCATCGCCGTACCCACCCGCCCCTCGCGCACCGTCTGCTTGATAAACTCGTCCGAGCTCAAGGCCAGAAAGTCCCGATTGCCGATGCTGGGGGCGATGCCGATCTTGCCCGAACCATCCCAATTGTGACACATCGCACACTGGCGACCAAAGAGCATCAGCGCCTCGTACTGGTCATGGGTGGGATACTGCGCGGATTCGGGTTTTGCAACCGCGATCGGCTTGGTGATCGAATCGGTGTTCGGACGGAAAACGTGGGCTATGATCGTCGGGATACTCCAGAAAGTCATTAGGGCCAATAGCCCTATGCCGTACCAGATCTTCTGCACTATGAACATCCTCCTCAATGCGCCGCGACTACGCGACATATCACCGCGCGAATTTGGATGGGGTACAGCAAGTTCTATACCGCCCTGCAGATGGGGGTGTAACCATCCCCCTTTGAGGGGATGGTTACAGGGGTTTAGTCAAGGAATTTTCATCGAGTTCTACCTGTCTATTCGGGAGATATATCACGCGCGACGGCCCCCGGATCGCGCGCGATTGCCGCAAAGATGCGACCAGGCTGTCGCATCTTATCCGACGAGACCCGGGGGCGGGAGGCGACAGCGATCATCCGCCTGCGCCCCCATTGAACCGAGACGGCACCGTCCCAATTGGGACATCCGCGCCACATATTACCGGCGTGTTAAAAGGGTTGCCCCCTTTAAAATGCTGACAAAATATCGGGCACGAAATTTGCCTTTCTTCTGGATGGGAACAAAACCTTTCACCAGGAGGTGCTATCATGACTGCCCACGTGCTGCACGACTTCATCAAGACGACCAAGCACACAAAAGCTATGACATCGTCACTCTACTGGGCATAAGCCTCTTCACCCTAGCCTGGGAATTCTTCTTCATCGGTATGGTAGCCACTCAATAACTGCACCGCTTTGTCCTCGCAACATCCCGGCCCTGCCCAGGGATGTTGGCCTTATCCGGCGGAGACCCGCCAAACCAAGAGCTATATCATGACTGCTGATTACGCCTTTACCTTGCTTTTCATCGCCGAGGCAATCATAGCCACCAGCCTGCTCTGCGGCCTGTTCGCCGCCTTGTTCTACGGGCTTAAATACATGAAGCCCAGCAAGGACCACTGATCTTGCCCGATCTCGCGCAATGGGGCAGCAACGGCCCGACCGGCGCCGCCCCCGCAATCGGCTATAGCAGATAATCTTCTACCGCAACTCCGACACCGACGATCCCCTATATCCAGTCTATTTCAGCCGGCAATGGCTGCACGACTACGACGATCCAGTCCTTCCCTTCCCCCTCATCATCGATATAGACCTCATTAACCACTGTAATCTCGACTGCATCTTCTGCCAGCGGCGGATGAGCACGGTGCCGCCCATCCGAGACGCCAGATGAGCCCCTACTCTACGTTCCCTCTCATCCCGCCCGCACCCTGGACCGCGACTTGGAAGCAGCCGGCATTGCCAAGCACACACCCAAAGGTAAGGTAGATTTCCATGCCGCACGGACAGCGTAAATCAATTTATTTTTGGAAGACGACCAACTGACTCCGAG
>DQLG01000225.1 GCA_015660315.1 Candidatus Latescibacterota bacterium | reverse complement strand
CTCTTCACCGACCGAACCGAAGTCTCTTTGACGGGGGTGATTGGGCTATATAGCACGGGGTGCAGTTGGGGTGATTACGATGGTGACGGCCGGTTAGACCTCTATGTTACCAATTGGGGAACCGCCACATCGAGTCCGGTGAACTCGCTTTTTCGCAACGAAGGTGAGCATCTATTTTCCGATCGTGCGATGGACGCTGGAGTGGCCGTCCGTGGCAATAGCTCAGCGGCTGCTTTTGCCGATTACGATAACGATGGTGCTGTCGATTTATACGTTGCTGATTTCTATGAGCAGGATCGTCTATACAAAAATACGGGTGCAGGTGCATTTACCGAGGTTGGACGTAGTCAGGGATTGATCGATCTCGAAAGGCAAGGTTCGGTAGTTTCGTTGGCTTGGGGTGATTACGACAACGATGGGTTTCTCGATATCTACCTGGGCAAATACTACTTTGCCAACGATTTCTATACCAACCGACGCGATGGTACGTTTGCCCGAGTGAGCGATGTTGGCATTGCCGATGGTCGCGACGCGATCGATGTCTCTTGGTTCGACTATGACAACGATGGCGATCTAGATTTATATCTGGTAAATCGCGATCAGGAAAACCGCCTCTATCGCAATGATTTGAGTAGCGCGGGTACCTTTACTGAACTCGCCGGTCTGCTCGGAGTTGCCAACGATGAGATCGGTCAAGCGGCGGCTTGGGGTGATTACGATCGAGATGGCGACGGTGATCTCTATGTGGCTAATGTCGGAGCCAATGCACTCTATCGCAACGAGTCCGGAGAAAGCTTTATCGATGTTGCCGCTCAGGTCGGTGTGCGCACAGATGCGATCGGTTGGTTTACCGCAGATGTCGCTTGGTCAGATCTCGATGGTGATGGACAACTCGATCTGTTCTTGGCAAATGGCGGTGATCGACGTCCGCAGACTGATGTCGTATATCTGGCCACTAGCGACGGAAATTTTCGCAATGCCACTTCTGAGGTCGGGATCCTGCAAGCGCAGACGGTATCTTTTCGCACAGATGTGGCTATCGCTGACTATGATGGTGATGGGGCACCAGACATCTACGTGACGGATGGACGCAACTATACCGAACTTCCAAACGGCCTTTTTCAGAATCAGACGTTGGATGAGCGTTTTCTCTCGGTGCAGGTCCGTGGGCGGGGTGGGGTTTTGGGGGGTAGTAATGCCAGTGGCTTCGGTACCCGCATGACACTGTACGATGGAGCGGGAGCTATTTGGGGTCATCGTCATGTAGCGGATCTGGCAGGAGCAAGTTTCGGTGTTGATCCTGAACAAACCTATCGACTTGAAGTCTTCTTTCCCGTCACTGGCGAAGTGGTCTTGCGCGAAGGTCTGACCGCGGGCGATGGGCTGATAACTATAACGGAGCCATAGTAAATGCCGAGAACAAAGCCGGTAGGTTGGTTCCGGTGGTTTAATATTAGACTAATAATGCTATCAGCCGTGGCTTGGTGCAGTGTGCAGCCGATAGGCGCGGCTACGCAGCTTCCGGTGGGTGGACGTGCGCTAGGTATGGGAGGAGCCTACACCGCTCTGGCGGCTGACATTAGTGCGGTGTATTGGAACCCGGCGGGTTTGGCTTCGTTGCAGCGACAAGAGATCGGTATGTCGCAAGGCAATCGGTATGGGCTACTGCAACAGGCATATTTCGGGTATTCGCTACCGATAGGTGACAACCACGCTTTTGGGGTAGATTGGAGTAGGTTGGGTTATGAAGATGTCGAACTCGGATTGTCCAACAATCGGATCAATGCCGCGTGGGCTTATCGCAATAACATACCTTGGCTCAAACCGTTGCTGGGTAACACGGCGATCGGTGTTAGCGGTAAATACCGATCACTGCGCGTAGATCTGGATGGTGGAAATCTTACCAACGCGACGGGGTGGGGCTATGACCTTGGTATGCTGGTGCCGCTGCCCGGCCGTATCCGGTTAGGCTTAGCAATACTCGACTTCGGTGGTACCAGCATTAAACACGGAAATGGCGTGGCTGAGAAAGCGTTCGGACAGCGCTATTCCATGGGAGTTGGCTTCAAGCCACTAGATGGTTTAACACTGTCGGCACAGCGCGACGATGCGTGGCGATTAGGCATCGAATACTGGGTCAATGGCGCGTTGGCTCTCCGTGCAGGAGGACGGACCGATCGCCATTCGCTCGAGGATTTCAGTGGGGCGACCACCTCGACATTTGGCCTCGGTCTAAAGTACCGTTTCGCTACGCTCGATTATGCTTATGAGCATCATCCACTGCTGTCGCCGACGCACTATACGTCGCTCTTACTGGCCTACAATCCACGCGTTGTCTCCATTAAAGATGCGACCATTCGCCCCAATCCAATTTTCCGCTCACTCTACAAACATTATGAAGAGAACGATTTTCTCGATGTGGTGATTGCCAATTCGTCGATTGAGGAAATTCAAGCCAGCGTCAGCGTGCTAATTCCCAATGCGATGGTTACCGCTCATCAGGAAAAGATCGTGTTGCCCCCGCAAAGTAAGCAGAAGTACACCTTGAAATGCACTTTTGATCAGGGATTATTCGACCGGCCAGAATCATTCTTCGACAATTTTGTAACACCGACTGTAACAGTGAGTTATACGCTTGGTAAGAAGGAACAAATTACCGAAAAGAAACTCGAGCGAGTCTATCTGGCAGGTAAAGGTAAGCTGAGCTGGAATATCCCCGGGATGGCGGCGGCGTTCGTTACCCCGGCCGATCTTAGTGTTGCGGGCATGGCCCGCGGGTTGGTGCAGAGCAGGATGGACATGCTCTCGGCTAAGTTCAATCGTTCAAATATGGGCAAGGCCGCGCTATTATTTGACGCTATGGGTGCCTATCGTATTCGCTATCAGGCCGATCAAAAAACACCATTTGCTAGTGTTTCCGATGATAAGACGGTATTTGATACGGTGCAGTATCCAGCCGAATTACTGGCCAAAGCAGAGGGCGTTGAGACCAAAATCGGCGACTGCGACGACTTAACAGTGCTTTATGTATCCCTATTGGAGAACCTAAGTATAGATACCGCTTTTCTCGAGGCAAACGACCCGGGTCATGGCCATATCTACATGATGTTCGACAGTGGAGTCAAGCCGGCCAAGGCCGAGGACCATTTTCTCAGCGCCAACGAATATGTCAAATGGCAGGGGCGGATCTGGATTCCGGTTGAGACGACTATGTATGGCTTTACCTTTGCCGATGCGTGGCGCAATGGAGCGGCTGAATACCATCGCCTGAAACCGAAAAAACTAATCGATGAGGTATATGTTCAACAGTGGCTTCAGATCTATAAGCCAGCTTCTATTCCACCCGTCAATATCGCGCTGCCGGCGAATGCACTTTTCGATAGTCTATTATCTCGGGATCTCGATTTTTTTGATCAGCGCATTGATCAGATTGCTTTGGGCTCGGCCGCTTCGTTGGATACGCCTGAGGGGGCGTATGATGCCGGTGCTGCGTACTTGCGCATCAATCATTTGGAAAAAGCCGCACGGATGTTTGACAAGGTGTTGTCAATGGATGCGGCGCATTTTGATGCGATCAATGCTCGTGGTGTCATCCTTGCTCACCAGGGGCTGCACGATGAGGCGCTGGCATTGTTTCGTCAGGCTTTGGAGTTGCAAGATGAGATAGGCATCCGCATGAACATTGCGTTGGCATACTATCTCAAAGGCGAACGAGAACGAGCGGATGAATTGTTCGAAGAGGTTGTGGCACTAGACGACTCTTATTTGGAGTTATTTGATTTCCTGGCGACGGTAGGCGATGCGGCTGAATCATACGAGGTCGGCGTAAAGTATCTGCGGCAACAGCGTTTCGATCTGGCGCTGGCTCAGTTTGACGAAGCGCTTGCTGCTGATGGACGATATGCCGATGCGCTGAATGGTAGGGGCGTAGTTCTCACACATCAGGGCAAACTCGACCAGGCGCTGAGTCAATTTAAGCAGGCTGCAGATGTCGATCCGAGGCAAGGCGGTTTTCGGCTAAATATTTCTCTGATTTACCATCTGCAGGGGGATCAACAAAGAGCAGAGGCAGTCTATGCGCAATTGCGGTCGGAGGATCCGGCCTACGATGGGCTGCTCGATTTTATCGCTGACGTAGGCGCTGCCGAGGAGCACTATGAAGTTGCGGTGTCGTATATGCAGCAGGGCGAATACGACAGGGCGTTGGAGAAACTCAACAAAGCACTCATCGTCGAT
>DQLG01000245.1 GCA_015660315.1 Candidatus Latescibacterota bacterium | reverse complement strand
TTGCGGGCAGGTCGTCTTCCAGGCCTTTGTCGGCCACGACGCGCACAGCCACCCCTTGGACGAATACGCGGGTTGCCAAGGGCGCTTTACCGCCCTTGGTGGCCACGGTAGCCAGGCCGATGATTTGTTCTATACCGTTGAGGCGCGTTATACCGATCGGGGCGGGCCGGGTGCTGGTTCGCTAACGGCCCGTGCGGGTTTGATCCTGCAACCCAAACGCAAGGAGGCCGAACACTATACGCGCCAGAATGGCGTACTGCTGGAGGATACAGGGGATGTGCGCGGTGGCGGCCAGAATGTCGGCTGGATCGACCACGGCGATTACTTGGTCTTCGCGCCGGTTAATTTGCTCGGCATCGATTCGCTGAGTTTTCGCGTGGCTTCGGCGAGTGAGGGCGGGCGTCTTGAGGTGCGTATGGACGCAGAGACCGGTCCGTTGTTGCTTCGTCTCGATATTCCGGGCACGGGCGAATGGCAGCGTTATATCGACGTGGGCGCTGCGGTTGAGGACCCGGGTGGTACGCACGAGTTGTTTATCGTCGCCAAACGAAATCAGGGCGACACCGGTTTGTACAATATCAACTGGATCGATTTCCACGGTCCCGGAATCTCTGGCGCTTCTTCGACGGCGATCGCGGATACCGATAGGGTGCGGCCGAACGCCTTCTCGCTGGCGGCGGCCTATCCCAATCCGTCGAATGGCAGTGTGGTACTCGGTTATACCTTGCCCGAGGCCGCTTTGGTGCGGCTGGAGGTTTTCGACGTGTTGGGACAGCGGGTGGCTACTGTCGTCGACGAATCGCGTGCCGCTGGCCAACACCGGCTGCGCTATGATACTTCGGTGCTGGCTAGCGGTCTGTATCTCTATAGGTTGTCCGCCTTGGGGCGGTCGGCGAGTCGGCGGCTGGTCGTCGTTAAATGAGGAGATGTCGACAAGGTCTCCGTGCGCTGAGAGTTGAGTAACTAGGCGAAAATTAGGACATGTGAAACCAATAGCAGCGGGACTAAAAAAGTCGCTACATACCAGGCGACGGCGCATAGCGGTGCAATATCGAGGTGGCGCAAGGCGGTGATTCGGTCAATCGCGCCGACAATATAGCAGGTCCAGACGAATAACAGCGCTCTGGGCGAATTTCTTTGCAGGGCAGTGGCCAGGTCGCCATCGGTGGCGGGGATCGCGAAATCGCCGGGCAATGCGCGCGTTCTTTACCGCCTGACAAAAGTTACCGCCTGACAAAAGTGCACGCGTTAACCCGGGCAAGTCAAAGACGTGGGCTAGGCGGTGAGTTGTCTCCTACTTGACCGAAAAGCCTCAAAAGCGCTATATACTTTCCCATATGACTAATTCAAATAATAATAGTGAGCTCTACGAAGATAGTATCCGCGAGGCGAAGCAGGCGGAAGACGTCTTTTTTCGTTCTGAGCGCGTCGATTTCCTACAAATATCATCCTCGTTGCACCCGGAGGCTAAATCGGCGATTGTCGTGCATAAGCCGTTGCGGCCGTCGCCTATTCTGCTTTTTACGCACGGCTGGCATATGAGCGTGCAGCGGCCGGCAGAGGATACGGAAAACCCCTACCCGGGCTTTCTGTCGGTGCAGGTGGATATGCGGGGCCGGGCTTTTTCCACGGGGCAGCCGGATGCGAATGGATTTGAGTTATACGATGTCTACGACGCGCTGCAATCTGCCAGAGAAGATTACGCCGATTTGATCGTCGATCCCGAGCAGGTGTATTTTGTCGGCGGCAGCGGCGGCGGCGGCAATGCGCTCGGTTTGGCGGGCAAGTTTCCGGATCTGTTTGTTAGCATTACGGCCAATTTCGGCATCAGTGATTATGCCGACTGGTACGAGAGGGATGCCATCGGCGAGTTCCGCGACGAGCTGGACCCGTGGGTCGGTTGCAGCCCCGAGCAAAACCGCATGGCCTATGCGTCGAGAAGCGGTATCACCACGGTGGAGAATTTGCTTTCGCCTGTGTATATGGCGCATGGCGAGCTGGATCCGCGCGTGCCGGTATCGCAGAGCAGGGTCTATTATGAAAAGGCGCTCTCCTTGGGCAAAATCGCGCATTATCTCGAATTGGCCGGTGTCGGCGACCGCAGTCACCTCGGCAAGATCACCGACAAGCAGAGCGCGTCTTTTGCGGCGTTTTGCGATCGCGCGTTAGTCGATCACCAAGCACCCCCTGTATTACCGCAAAGCGGAGAGCTGGTCGTCGCCGGGTATCTGGTGACGAAGTATTTCACCGTCTTTCTCGACAGCATCGATCGTGTCGCGCGGATCCGTTATGACCTAGAGTGCAGGGAAGTAGATTTTGTGGATGGTGCCGGAGTGATTAGCTGGCGGTAAGCGTTGTATTCTCCACTGTGCTTGTTATGAGGCACGGCCCGTCAGCGTGAGCCTGGCCGAGTCGCAATCAGCAAAACAAATCCTCCATATATCCCGCTATTGGTTGAAAAGAAAGGCCAATGTATATATGAGCATCAGCGAATTACACGCCAAAGCCGATCGCTTGGAAAAAGAGCTGCGGGAGACACGCGAGCAAATTGCGCGGGAAACCCACGACCCCGAAGTTGTGACGGCCGAATTGGCGCGCACCCGGGCATATGCCTTTAGCGCGCAGGCGGATCCGGTCGAGGAGATGGTTGCCGGTTGCGCCGATTCGCTTAGCCGCTACGGTTTTTGCGTTATCGACAATGCGATTCCGCGGCATCAGGTCGATGCGATCCGCGACGAGGTCGTAGAGGCGCAAGCCGCTATTCGCAAGAATGTCGAAGGGATCAGGAGGCTGTTTGATGAAGAGGGCGCCAACGCGGAAGAGTTACTAGCGGGTAAAGCGGCGGCTAATGGCGTGGAGTTGCGTCGGGTGCGTCGGGTCGGGCCCCCGCCGAAGCCGCCTAACGACATTGTGCGGATGCCGCAGTACGCCGAGCACTTGGCCAACCCGGTAGTTACGGCTGTCGCCCGTCGTGTGCTCGATGAGCACTTGCGCATCGCGCAGTTGCATCCGCGCATTATCGAGACGGATGCTCCCGACGGCACGCCGGGCGGTTTTGGTTCGACGAAATACCGCGGGCGGGCGGACAGCCGCGAATGGCATACCGACTGGCCGCACGATTTGTCGGCCTACGGTAGGGAAAACCCCAACGAGAATGTCGGTTGTGTGCGCCAACCTTTTCCGGACGTGACGATGTGTCTGGTGATGATCTGGTATATGACGGACGTCGACGAAAACTCGGGCGGCACCTGGATCGTGCCCGGTTCGCACAAGGACCCGAGAAATCCGCGCGGACCGGCCGACGGTATCTCGGTCACCGCGCCGATTCCCGGTGATATGCAGGTTTCGGCACCGGCGGGCTCGGTTTATATACAAGACTCGCGCTGCTGGCATGCGTCGGCAATGCACAATCCGAGTGGCCGGGCGCGGGTGGCGGTGGTCAACCGCTGGTGCCCGTGGTGGGTGTCGGTCGACGACTACGCGCCGGGTGATAAATACAGCGCCAATACCGTCTGTCAGCCGCTGTCACATGCAGAGTATCGCGGTCTGCCTGCGGCCTTGCAGCCTTTGTTGCGGCATGTATGCCCCGACGAGCGGGATACGTTGCAGGCTTCGGTGCTCGAACGCGCCGAGGCGGCAGGGCGGCGTACCGCAGCGGGTTTTCGCCAGCTTGAAGAGGATATTGAGGGGCGGGTGCAGGCAAATGCGCATATTCGGGTGCCGGTGGGCTCCGTGAGCAGCGGAATCTCCAAGCATTAGCTGAGCAAAGGATGGCAAGAGGTTGAGGGGAGCCTCTCCGCTCGAGTCCGTAGCGCGGCTATTTTAGTATCAGCTAAGGTTTATATAAGTCATAGAAAATGGGAGCCAAGAGAAAATCGTTGGCTCCCATTTTTCTTTTATAAGCAGGCTATGCTTCGCCTGCTTTAAAGGTTGTTTTGCGGCGCCGAAATATAAGGCTCGCGTTCGAAGCGGCAGTCCGACTCAACGAGACGCGGGTCGTCTTGCTCGCGCAAAACACGCATTAGCTGCTCGTGTAACTGTCGGCGCGTGTCAGAATACTTGGAATCTTGCGCGACATTGTGCATATAGTGCGGATCGACGCGCAAATCGAAGAGTTCTTCTTGCGGCCGTTTGCCGAAGCCAAGTTCGAACAGGGGTTGCACGGCTTCTTCTGCCCGATGGTGGATCATCCAGGCTTTGGTCGGGCCGGCGTCCATATCGGGGTAGACGGCGAAAGTGTCTTTACAGAGTTCGGCGAAAGAAGGAGCGGTGACGGTCGGGTCATCGAGGCCACCGGGGTTGCCTGCCGGCCAGCGGTCGGGGGCGAAATTGTAGATGTAGAGGAAGTCTTTTGTGCGGATGGCGCGCTGGGGGTAGGGCAGAAAGCCTTCGCGTGCCGCTGCGACATGGCGCTCGCGTCCGAGCACGACGAAGGTGCGTTGCTCATCGACGAGGCCGCTTTCTGTACTTTCGAGTACGGGCAGTAGGCTGCGTCCGGTCATGCTGTCGGGGATGTCGACGGCGGCGGCCTCTAAAAAGGTCGGCGCTAGGTCCATCAAGTTGACCGCGTCGTCGACGGCGCGGCCCGCCGGTATGCGACCCGGCCAACGCGCGGCCAGCGCGACCTCGCAGCCGATATCGTACAAATTGCACTTGGCCCGCGGAAACCCCGGGATGCCGTGGTCGCCGCTGACGACGACAAGCGTATTGTCCAACTCACCGATGGCTTCGAGGCGCGCGAGGATAACGCCCAGGCCGGCGTCTACGGCCAAGCACTCGCCGAGATAATCGGCTACGTCTTCGCGTACATCGTGCACGTCGGGCAGAAAGTCGGGCAGGTGGCCTTGCAAGTCGTCGGGCTCTAGGTCCCACAGCGCTTTGCCGGAACCGCGTTCCCAAGTCCGGTGGGTATTGGTCGGTCCCCACCAATAACAAAAAGGTTGCTCAGCGGGGCGGGCTTCGAGGAAGGCGTCGAAGTTTTGTCGGGTTTCGTCGTAGAGGGCCTGCTTGGCGCCTTCTATGCCCAACTCGTCGGCGTTATCCGTAACCCAATGCGAGAAGCGGCTGTAGTTGGTGCCGGCGGGTTCGTAGCGCGTGCGGTCGGCGCCGTACGGGGCGTTGATCGCCTTGCCGGGCGACCAAACTTTATAGGTGTAGCCGATATGGTAACCGGCTTTTTCCAACTCCAGGGGATAGGTCGGGATGGTTTCGTCCCATTCGGCGCCCTGTAAGATGGCGCCCATGCCGGTCTGCCAAAAATATTGTCCCGATAAAACGGAACTGCGGCAAGGTGTGCAACTCGGCGCGGGCACGGCCGCGTTTTTAAACAGCACGCCTTCACGGGCGACCCGGTCGAAGTGCGGGGTGTCGATTAACTGATTGAGGGAGTTGGCTTCTTCATAGGGGCGATAGGCGCTGGCGTAGCGGCCCCAGTCATCGGCGAAGGCGAATACGATATTGGGTTTCATATAAAGACTAGCCTTTGATTAGTACAGCTTTAGCTCGATTATATCCGCCATCCTGGCGGAATATTTATGGTGGTCCAGTAGCGATAGTGCATTTTCGCCTCCATATCCAGCAAATTCAAATGGCGCGTTCTCTCGACGGATTCCTTCAGCGCCATATGGACCAATTCCTATTTTGTTTTTACCCATCTGTATTTGAAAGCCTCGGTAACGAACTCGTCGAAAAAGCATGGCAGGAGTCCAAGAGCAATACTTACTCATCCCACTCAAAGACCACTTTGCCGGTCTGACCCGTGTCAAAGAGCGAGAAGGCTTCAACGGCCTCTGCGATTTTGAAGCGGTGCGTGACGATCTGATTGAGCGCTACGGGTTTTTTGAGCAGGAATTCGACCGCGGCAAAATAGGACGCCATCGAAAAGACTGAATTGCCGCGGACGGTGAGATCTTTTGTTAGCACGTCCGCGAAGTCGACGGTCAGGTCGGGAGCGGAGCCGCCGCCGACATAGACCACGGTGGCGCCGCGACTGGCGACGGTGGCCGCTTGCTTACGGGCGATGGCGTTTCCCGAGCATTCTAACACGCCGCCAACACCCGTGCCCCCGGTTAAGTCCCTGATCGCGTCAACGGGGTCGTCGTTTTGGGCGTTGATCACCTGGCCCTTGCCGACCTTTCTCGCCAGGTCGACGCGATAGGGGTGCGTATCGACGCCGATGCCGCGATAACCCATGCCGATGCCGAGCAACAGACCGGATAGGCCCACAGGCCCGAGACCGAAGACCACCAACGTGTCGCCGACATGCGTCGGAATTTTGCGCAACGCGGAAAAAGCAGTGCCCGCCGTACAGGCGAGTTGTGTGGCGACGGTAAAGGAGAGCGCGTCGGGTAGGGGTAGGCAATAGCGCGCTTCCGTCAGCATATAATCGGCGTGCGAGCCGTCTTGTGTGCGTCCGAACGCGCCGCTGCCGCTGCCTTCGTCGCAAAAGGCCGCGTTGCCCGAACGGCAGTCCATGCAGTGCCCGCAACCGAGTCGGTGATAGACGCAGACCCGGTCGCCGACGCAAGGATGATCGACATTGGGGCCGACGGCGGCGACGATTCCGGTGGGTTCGTGTCCGGAGATCATACCATTTCGTTCGTTGGCCCAGGTGCGGCTGCTGTGGTACTTGTGCAAGTCGCTGCCGCAGAGCCCGGCGACCTTTGACTGTATGAGCACCTGTCCCGGACCGGGTTCGGGCTCGGGAAAATCGCGCACTTCGACTTGGCTATCGCCGAGGTAAACCACACCTTTCATCGTCGCTCTCCGATCTTCGCTGTGTATTAGACTTAAGCCGTCAGTCGTTGGATCGCTCGGCGCCCGGCACGTCGCGGTCGGGCAAAGTATAGCTCATCCAGCGCGTCAGGTCGCGCTGCGCGGGGGTGAAACGTTCGCGGATCGACGGCGGCATCCAATAGTGTCGGGCGTTGTGGTGGTCCCACATGGGGCTGGCCCGGTTGCGTTGCACGTGGTTGTATTGCAGGGTCGTGCGGCGGCGCTTGCTCGTCTTGTTGGCGCCGGCGTGCGTGAGCGCTTCGGTGAAGAGCATCACATCGCCGGGCTCGCCGGTAACTTCGATGGCGCCGGGCGTATCGAGGCCCGCCGTGCCCCAGCGCTCGCGGTCGAGGTTTAGATTCTTCTTGTGCGATCCGGGTATGATGCAAAAACAGCCGTCGCCCGGATGATTTGGCGTGAGCATCGTGACGACGTTCAGCATCGGCGAACGGATCACGCCATCGCGCACGGTGTACTCTTCTGTTGGCAGCCCATTGTGCGATCCTGTCGCTGTACGGCCGGCGTATTTAGAGATCGACCAAGTGTTGACCAACTGCGGCTCGGCCATGAATTCTTTTAGGTAGGGCAGATAGGAAGGGTGCGCGATCAATTGGTCGAAAACGGGGTCGAGGCGCGGTAGACCGTTGAGCCGGATCTGGTTGTCGACATTAGTGTCTTTGCTGAAGTGTTGGCCGTTGACTACGGGTATGCCCGCGGCCCAGCTTTCGTCGTGTTCTTTGGCTTCGTTTTCGACAACGGCAGCGTCGAGCGCATCAATCAGGTCGCGGTCGATGGCACCGCGCAGGATCAGATAGCCCTGTAGGTCGAAAAGAAAGCGTTGTTCTTCGCTGATTTCGTGCATGTGGTGTTCTCGTTTCTATCTATCTGTGTTTTGGATTGCAAGGCTGCGACATTTCAGTATAGCACCATTCCCGGGCCATTACAAAGAAACGCTGAGGCCCTAAGTTCGGCAGGTGATCTTTGCAGCCGTTGCATTTTTTTAAATAATTAGAGAAAGATTGCAAATTAAAATGTCTGCCCGCCTGCGCTGAATACCTCGTCCAGGGCGGCGAGTAGATCCAGCTCCCGAAAGGTCAATCCCGTCGCCTCGTCGTCTACGATATTGCCGGTGCGTTGGAAAATCGCCAATATGGCGTCGGGGATCGTCGGGCCGTACGCTTGCCAGTCGCAGTTGGATTTTTTGATGGCTTCCCTTAGCACTTGCGCGCTGGCGGCGGCGTAGGCGTTTGCTGATGAGGTCGCCTGGGCGCAGACCAGTAGGTCGATGCCGTGGTAGCGGTCTAGGTAGACGGCGTGCTGGCCCGGTGTCGTCGCCCCGATCCCGAAGCAGTGCGGCTGGCAAGCGGGCCAGGAAATGCCCTGAGTGTGGTTGTTATTGCCGCTTGGGGCGCTGACCCAGATCTGCATCTGCCGCAGGGTTTGCAACTCGGCGTCAATGGCCG
>DQLG01000493.1 GCA_015660315.1 Candidatus Latescibacterota bacterium | reverse complement strand
GGCCGAACGCGTGGTCAGGACGACCCGGTCGGCGACCATAAAGACCGAATAGAAACCCACCCCGAATTGCCCGATCAATTGGACTTTCTTCTCCTCGTCGTCGGCCTCGGCCATCTGCTTGGCGAATTCGGCCGAACCCGAGCGGGCGATGGTGCCGATATTCTGGTTGACCTCGTCGCGCGTCATGCCGATGCCGCGGTCGCGAATCGTCAACACCTTGTTGCTGCTAGCCACCTCGATCTCGATCTCTAACTCGGCGTCGGCATCGATAATATTCTTGTCAATCAGCGAGCGATGGTGGATCTTGTCCAACGCGTCAGAAGCATTGGAGACCAGTTCGCGCAGGAAAATCTCCTTCTGCGTGTATAAGGAGTGGATGAGCAGATGCAGCAGTTGTTGCACCTCGGTTTGGAAGACGCGTTCTTCGACCTGGCCATCCCCGGTTGCTTGTTCTTTGTCGTCACCCACCTGACCCTCTTTGTTGTCACCGACCTGCTGTTCTTCAGACATCTCGCTACAACTCCTTGTTTTTCGTCGCTTCCAAGAGATAAATTCACTATAGTAGAGACTATGAAATGTATGGAACTACGCTCGCTTGGCAAGTTGCCGCTTCCCCCTTGTACTTAGTGCAATACGATCTATTTTTGCGATAACCCACACAGGAAAAAGCGTGGAAACCTACGATCTGATCATCGTCGGCGGCGGCCCCGCCGGCGCCACCGCCGCCCTCTACGCCCAGCGCCGGGGGCTCACCACCTTGCTCTTGGACAAGGAGCGTTTTCCCCGCGATAAGATCTGCGGTGACGCGCTTTCGGGCAAGACCGTGGCCATCCTTCATGAATTAGATCTTTTAGAAGAAGTCGGTGCCCTGCCTGGAGCCGCTATCAATCGTATCGTCTTCGGCAGCCCCGACACCACCACCGCCGATATCGACCTAACGCGCTTCGAGATGCGCAACAGCCTCACCGATACCACGCTACCGATGGAAGGTTTTGTCATTCGCCGCGAGATCTTCGACCACTTTCTCTTCGCAAAAGCACGAACTGCGGCCGACCGCACGATCGAAGGTTTTACCGTAGCGGATCTAATAACAGAAGGACAACAGGTTTGCGGGGTCCGCGGACGGACGGAGGAAGGCGCCGAATTGGAATTCCGCGCATCCCTGATCCTGGGCTGCGACGGTTATAACTCGATCGTCTCGCGTAAGAGCGGGCTCTACAGCCACCAGAGCGAGCATTGGATGGTGGCGTTACGGCAATACTACACAGGAATCGGCGACCTAACCGACCAGATCGAGCTACACTTTATCGACGAGGTGCTGCCCGGTTATTTCTGGATCTTCCCGCTTGAGGGCGACCGCGCCAATATCGGCATCGGCGTCGGCCATAACGATATCAAAGCCAATGGCATTCACCTGAAAGACGCGCTGCAAGCCGCGACACAAAGCCAAACCTTCCGCGAACGCTTCAAAAATGCCAAGCCCCTAGAAGAGCCGGTCGGTTGGAACTTGCCCGTCGGCTCGAAACGCCGCCCCGCGCACGGTGCCGGCTTCTTGCTCTTGGGCGACGCGGCGAGCCTGATCGACCCTTTTACCGGCGAGGGCATCGGCAACGCGCTCTACTCAGCCCGCTTCGCCGTCGAAACCGCCGTCGAAGCCAAAAAGGCCAATGACTATTCCGCTGGCTTTTTGCGCCGCTACGAAGACCGGCTATGGGACGCCTTAAGCGGCGAACTAAAAATCAGCACCAAGCTACACGGCCTAGGCTGCTGGCCCTCCCTAATGAACTTCGTCATTCGCAAAGCGGCCACCAATATAGAGGTCAGCGACCTAATCTGCGGCATGATCGCCAGTTCCGTGCCCCGCAAGATTTTAACCGACCCGCGTTTTTACCTGCGATTGCTCTTCCGTTAGTACCGCAAAAAGGGCAGCGGCCAATTGACGCACCCCGTCCTGCCTAATAAGCTCCAGCTAAACGAGGTGCGCACAAGTACCAACGCGCAGTACAACGCAAGGCGGCCGGGATATGTTCTATCCCGGCCGCCTTGCTCTTATCTATCGCCTGCAGCTTAGATCGTCGTCGCCAGAAAGCCCCCGTCGACGCAGATGTCGGTGCCGGTGACAAAGCTACTCGCCGCCGCCGAAGCAAGAAAGACCGCCGCGCCGACCAACTCCTCCGGCCGCCCATAACGGTTCATCGGCGTGTGCGAAAGAATCTGACCACCGCGTTCGGTCGGGCTGCCATCTTCCTCGAAAAGCAAACGGCGATTCTGCTCGGCGGGGAAAAACCCCGGCGTGATCGAGTTGACCCTAACCCCCTTTTGCGCCCATTCGCGCGCCAGAAACTGCGTCAGGCTGACCACTGCCGCCTTCGCCGCCGAATAGGCCACCACCCGCGAGACCGGCAAGTGCGCGGCGACCGAGGCGATATTAATGATACTGCCCTTGCCCGCAGTCACCATCGCCGGGCCAAAGACCTGGCACGGCAGCAAGGCCCCCGCACCCAAATTCAGATTAAAACAATTCTGCCAATCCGCCATTGCAATACCTTCAAAACTCAGTTCGTCGTTCAAGGTCACTTGCGGCTGGTTTCCGCCCGCCGAATTGACCAACACCCCCACCGCCCCCAAACCCGCAACCACCGCCGCCTGCGCTTCCACCAGTGAGGTCTTGTCCGTCGCGTCACAGGCGGCAAATAGTGCCTCACCTCCAGCCTGCTCAATCGCCGCAACCCGCTCCTTGCCCCGCTCTTGACTGCGCCCCAACACCGCCACCTT
>DQLG01000599.1 GCA_015660315.1 Candidatus Latescibacterota bacterium | reverse complement strand
TTGTCGACCTCGAGGCGGTCGATGGCAAAGGCACTCATCTCGACTTGGTGGCTGGGCTGTTCATCCGTGGCCCGAGGATGATTGGTGCCCATGGTGAAGGGACCGGCCGGGACTTGGACTTGGGCGGTGGCCTGCCCGATCAGCAACAAACCGCAAAGACCCGCGATAAATCGGTATTGCAGTTTGCAGAGTATTGTGCATAGGCGTGCTGGTGATTTTTTGTCCATGTTAACAACATAAAAAAAGAAGCCCGTTCGCGCAGTGCATACCTACAAATAAGCCGCTTTTAGGTTGGGTATAAATTGCGGATCAATTCGCAGGAACAGTTGGACCACATGGCTGCGGATCGAACGGACAAAGGCGTGATTGCGGCCTTGCCGCCAGCCGCCTGAGTAGGCTATATATGTGGGTGCGGTTTTGCGCGGTAAAAGGCCGCTAAAGGCTATTTTTTCGTCGCTGGAGAAACTTACGCGGCGGCCCGGTGCCAGCCTCAAATTTTGTCCTCGCCGGGGCGTAAGCGGGGCTTGGAGAGACGGTTGGTGTTTGCAGAGATGGGGAAAAGGCTCGTGTCGCTTGCGTTGCTCGCGCTGGGCGGAGTGGGTTGTGCGGGAGAACCGGTGCCTGAACTGGAGCGCGTGGATATTGCGGGTGCGGCACCGGGGTCTGTCGCTGCGATGGAGCCTGCGATGCGTTTTGTCGACATAACCCAGGAGGCGGGACTCGACTTCGTGCATATATCAGGAGGCCCGGAGCAACGCTATATTCTGGAGGCGATGGGCTCGGGATCCGCATTCTTTGATTTTGACGCGGATGGTTGGCTGGACTTTTTCGCGATCAGCGGCACCCGTTTACAGGATACGCCGGAATCGGGCAATCGCTTATGGCGCAATCTGCCGACGGCCACCGGGCAGCGGGTATTCACAGAGGTGACCGAAGAGGCCGGTTTACAACGGGTCGGCTGGGGGATGGGCGCGGCGGTCGCCGATTACGACAACGACGGCGATCTGGATCTCTATGTCACTAATTGGGGGCCGAACGCGCTATATCGCAACGAGGATGATGGTACCTTTTCGCCGGTGGTCGCGGGCGTGGAGGATCGCCATTGGGGGGCCAGCGCGGCATTCGGCGATGTGGCCGCGGACGGTTGGCAGGATCTCTATATAGCCAATTACGTAGCTTTTGACCTCGATAATCCGCCCAGCGGTGGCGAACTGTGCAGCGGCTGGAAGGGATTGACCGTCTTTTGCGGCCCGCACGGCCTCGATGGCGAGGCCGATGTGTTATATCGCAACGAGGGGGTGTCGCGGGCTAATGGGCCGCACGGCGGTTTTATTGATATGAGTGCGGCGAGCGGGATCGACCAGACGGCTTATTTGGGACTCGGGGTGCTTTTTACCGACTACGACCAGGACGGCGATGCCGATCTCTATATCGCGAACGACTCAACACCAAACCAGCTGTATCGCAACGACGGCGATTGGCGCTTGAGTGAGGTCGGCGCTTTGGCCGGGGTGGCCTATAGTGAAGAGGGGCGGGTCCAGGCCGGGATGGGAGTCGATGCGGGTGATTTTGACAACGACGGAGACGAGGATATCTTCGTCACCAATTTTTCCGACGACGTCAATACGCTCTATCAGAACCAGGGCCACGGCTCTTTTGTCGACGCGACGCATGTCGCGGGTTTGGGTGGCGCGGCGCGGACTTTACTCGGTTGGAGTACGGCGCTGGCGGATTTTGACCTGGACGGCTGGCTCGATCTCTTCGTGGTAAATGGGCATCTCTATCCACAACTCGAAGCCCATCCATTGGGGCTCAGTTATCGCCAGCGCAATCAGCTCTATTGGAACAGGGCGGGTGTATTTGCTCCGGCGGCGATCGCGGGGTTGGAAGCTGAGCGGGTGAGCCGGGGTGCCGCCTTTGGCGATTACGACAACGACGGTGACCTCGATATGGTCGTCAATAACCTCAACGACCGTCCGAGCTTATTGCGCAACGACGGCGGTAATCGCAACCATTGGCTGGGGTTGGACCTGGTCGGCGCGCAAGGGCGCGACGCGATGGGCGCTGTGGTGCGGCTCTGGGTTGGTGATCGGCAATTGCGGCGGCGGGCCAAGCGCGGCTATGGTTATCTATCGTCGAGCGACGGTCGGGTGCTTTTTGGCTTGGGCGCTGCGACTGCGGTAGAAAAGCTCGAAGTCCGTTGGCCTTCGGGGCGGATCGAGGTGGTGGAGCGGCCACAAGTCGGGCGCTACTTGCTTATGAGGGAAGGCACCGGAGCGGTCGTTGCCGATTATAATAATCCCGTATCCGTGGCGCCGTCGGTGCCTGAGCCGGTTTTGCAAAATCCGCCCGTGCCAATACCGGCCGTAGAGCCCAAGCTAGGCTGGACGCCGTCGATGTATTACGAGCGGGCCAGCGCGCTCTACGCACAGGGCCGCTATGGTGAGACGCTGGCTTTGTTGCGGCCGGTGCTGGCGCGTTATCCGCGCGAGACGCGGTTGCATTATATCGCCGGGGTCGTACTCTATTCGGGGCTGGGGCGTTATGCGGAAGCTGTCGAGGTGTTGGAGCGGGCCGTGGTGCAGGATGCCTCCGGCGTCGAGGTGATGCAACTGCTGGGGGTCATTTATCTCCACCTCGACCAGCCCGGCAAAGCCGTGGCGGTGTTGCAAGGGGCTCGGGCATTGCTGCCCGAGGACTGGCAAACGCGTTTTCGGCTCGGTTTAGCCCACAACCGCCTCGGTGCCGACACCGCGGCGATCGCAGCTTTTGAACGCGCGCGCGAATTGGCGCCCGACGAACCGATGCCGCATCTGTATTTGGCCAGGATGTACAAGCGCTTGGGCCGGGAAACGGCTGCACAGCAGGCGCTACAGCGTTTTGAAACCCTGCAACCGCTACAGCAGCAAATCGATCACTACCACCAGGCCGTCGAGGCCAATCCCGCACATCCGGCCTCCCATGCCAAACTGGGATTGGCGCTGGCCGAAGCCGGGCGACTGGCGGCGGCGGAACAGGCGCTTTCTCATTCGTTGGCCTTGGACCCGGTCGCCGAAACGCGGACCAATTTGGCCAATGTGCTATTGCGTCGGGGGGAAGTCGAGGCGGCAATGCAACTCTTCGCACAAGCCCTTGTTGATGACCCGGATCTGGCGGAAGCCCGGTATGGCTTGGGCATGGCGCATTATGCCAAGGGGGAGGCGGCACAGGCGTTGCGAGCGCTCGAAGATGCGCTGGAACTCCGGCCGGACTTTGCTAAGGCGCATATAAATATTGGCGTAGTACTCGCGCAACAGCATCGTCCGCAAGAGGCGTTGCATCACTTTCGTCGCGCGGTTGACCTGGACCCGGATGACGCGCGGGCCGGCAATAACTTCGTCGCGGGATTGGCGCGGGCCGGGCGTATTGATGAGGCGCGGCAGGTGTTCGCGCGGGCTGAGGCGCGGCAGGTGGCTCTGCCGCTGGCCCGCAAAATCCTGGTGATGGCTCTGTTGCAGGTGGCTCAAGTCCAGGCCGGGGAAGGGGCGCTATCTGTAGCCAGTCTTCGCCAGCGGCAGGCCATCGAGTTGACGCCGCCACAATTGAGAAAGCCGTTGGTCGAGCAATTGAAAATTTACGAGGCGGGATTGAAAAAATGAAAATGGTGGTGAGATCTAACTCGGCTAATCCGATCTACTGGGCTCTTTTGTCGCTAGTGACGATGGCTTGTTCGCAATCCGGGGTAGAGGATTCGTCTCCAGCGCCTGCGGAGTATCTTGTTTCGACGGCAGTTGTCAAGACACCCTTCGTGGATAAGGCGGCGGCCTTGAACTTGACGCGTATCCACACCGGCGGCGGTCCCGAGAAGCGCTATATCGTCGAAGCGAAAGGCGGTGGTGCGGCGTTGTTTGACGCCGAGGGCGATGGAGACCTCGATATCTATTGGGTCAACGGTGCACCATTGGCGACTCCGGGTCTCGGCGGGGGCAACGCGCTCTATCGCAACGACGGAGAGGTTGGTTTTGTCGATATCGCCGCGGCGGCCGGGGTGGAGGGCCATGGCTGGGGCATGGGGGCGCTGAGCGCCGACTACGACAACGACGGCGACCAGGATCTCTATATCACCTGTCTGCGAGATAATATCCTCTATCGCAATGACGGGCGGGGTCGATTCGCCGACCAGACTGAGCAGGCGGGGGTCGCGATGCCCTTATGGAGCACCGGCGCTGCGATGGGCGATGCCGATCTCGACGGGGATCTGGACTTATATGTGGCGAATTATGTCGAATTCTCCGTGGACGAAATTCGGCCTTTGGGGACCCAGTGGAAGGGCCGGGATGTTTTTATCGGTCCGTTGAGTTTACCGGCCTCCCCTGACGTATTGTACCGCAACGAGGGCGACGGGACTTTTGCGGATATGACGGGGGCGAGCGGCATCGGCCGGCACGAGCCAGGTTATGGTTTCGGGGTGCTCTTCGTTGATCTCGACGACGACGGCGACCAGGATCTCTATATCGCCAACGATTCGACGCCCAATTTCCTCTATCGCAATACGGGGGATGGCACCTTCGTCGAGGTTGGGCTGCGGGCGAATGCCGCTTTCAATGAAATGGGGCTGGCGCAAGCGGGCATGGGCGTCGCGTGGGGTGATTACGACGGCGATGGCGACGGAGATTTGTTCGTCACCAATTTCGAGGACGATTACAATACGCTTTATCGGAACGCGGGCGGCACCTTTACCGATATGAGTTTTGCCGTCGGTCTCGGACGGGTCAGCCTGCCCTATGTGGGATTCGGGGCGGTTTTCCTCGATTACGACAACGACGCCGACCAGGATCTTTTTGTCGCCAACGGCCATGTCTACCCCCAGATCGAGAGCCCTGACGGTAGCGCGAACTACCCCCAAAAGAATCATCTTTTCGCCAATGACGGGGGGCGGTTTAATCTGGTCGATCCGGTAGTGGGACCGGAAATGGGGGCAGCGGTCAGCCGCGGGGCGGTAGCCGGGGACTTCGACGATGATGGTCGTTTGGATCTGTTTGTCACCAATCTCAACGGCCGCCCCTCGTTGCTGTATAACAACACCGAGACGGGACACCACTGGCTCGGTGTGTATCTGCGCGGCCATACGCAGAATCGCGAGGGGGTCGGGGCCAGGGTCTTTGTGTGGAGCGAAGGGCGACGGCAAAGGCGGGACGTGCTTTGCGGCGAGAGTTTCCTCGGTAGCGGCGATCGGCGTCTGCACTTTGGTTTGGCGGCGGGCTCGGCCGACTCGCTGCACGTCTATTGGCCCGGTGGCGCGCTACAGCGGGTAAGCGATTTGCCTTTGGACAGCTATGTATTGGTTGCACAGGAACAATAAAGGCTTTGCGCGGGTATCGAAGGGCAGCAGTCTACGGGACTGGTGGGCGTTTGTATCGCTGGTGTGTTTTCGTCGCGATCCACCGTGCTCAATGGCTCAGTGCCCACACCGCGATATTGGCGCCCATTTTAAGCGCGTTCAATCGTTTACCCTCCGGGTCGTCGTGCACGTGGGGGTCTTCCCAGCCATCGCCCAAATCCGCCTCATAAGTATAGAGTACGGCTAATCGCTCTTCGATGAAAAGACCGAGCGCTTGCGGTCTTTTGCCGTCGTGCTCGTGAACTTTGGGCAGGCCTTCGGTCAATTCAAAATGACAGTGGAAAAGCGGGTGCTCCGCCGGAAGTTCGACCCATGCGGCATTGCGGAAGACCTTGTGCATTTCACGGCGGAAGGATTTGTCCATGCCGTAGTTGTCGTCGGCGTGCAAAAAACCGCCGCTTTCGAGATAGTGCCTGAGCCGGGTCACTTCTTCGGCGCTGAAGTCGATGTTTCCGTGTCCCGTCATATAGATATAAGGGAAGGAAAAAAGCTCCTCGTCCATGATCGCGACCTGTGCTTCTTCTTCGGCGGCGTCGATCTGGGTGTTTTCTTTGAGGAAGCGCAACAGGTTGGGTAGTGAGGAGGGGTCGCTATACCAGTCGCCGCCGCCATTGTATTGCAGGCGGGCGATGGTGAACAGGGGGGGCGTCAAGGACTGCGCCTGGCTCGCCGCCGGAGCGAGGCCAGCGGCGAGCCAGAGGATAAGAATAATACGGTGCATGAGCCTAGCGATTGTCGATCACGGCGAATTTCCCCTTGGCCGAGTTGCCGGCTTCGTCTTGGGCGAAGAAGAAATAAATGCCCGAGCCGACGAGGCCCCTGTCCGTGCCTTCGGCGCCGTTCAAGCCGTCCCAAGTCACCGTGCCTTGGCCGGGTATGCCCTCGATGCGGCGTACTAGTTGACCGGCGGCGGTGAAGATTTGCACTGTGGCGCCCAAGGGCAGATCCGTGAAAGTCATGGTTGCGCCGAACCTGCCGATCAGGAAGGGGTTGGGGTAGGTCTGGGCTTTTAGCGCGGTGCCCCCTGTTTTGCCGCCGATCTGCAGGCGGCTCATGCCGTCGAGGGTGCCGATCCACAACTCGCCTTCTTCCGCGTCAAAGAAAAGCGAGTTGATGCGGTTGTCGACCAGACCGCTATTGGAGGTATTGAGGACGAATTCGACCAGCCCCGACGTGCCGATGCGCGCTAGCCCGTCCTCGGTACCGACCCAGATATTGCCGCGATCGTCTTCGGCGAGGGCCGTAGTCACGCCGGTCGGCAGGCCGTTGAGGGTATTGTAGACGGTCCAGCTTTCTACTGTAAAATGCTCGTCCTCGCGGTTGTAGATGCCGCGCATGGCGTTGAGCCCGCTATCGGTGGCGGTCCAGATGCGGCCGGAGTGGTCGGCGAGGATGTCACTGACGCGGTCGCTGCTCAGATCGGGCTGGGTGAGGGTATTGAAGGTGACGCCTGATTCGTCGCCGAGTTCGAAGGGTGTGCCGCCGTCATCAAAGAGGATAAAGCCGTCGCGGGGTGTGGCGATCCACTTCAGACGGTCGGGGCCGATGTCTATTTTGCCGATATCGCGCGGTGCCTTGATCGTCCCTTGGTCGTAGAGCATGGTTTGTTGGGGTCGCCAACCGTCCATGACGACCAAGCCGACCAGTACGGTACCGATCCACATCAGCCCTTCGTCATCGCGTTCGATATCGCTGACGGCGACAAAAGAGCCGCCGTCAATGCCTTCGAACGCGGAGTTACCGGCGTTGAGACGACGCCAGGTACCCGTGGAGTCGCGCACATCGACGCCCCGGCCCCAATTGCCGACCCACAGCAAGCCGTTCGCATCTGTTTCGACGGAGGTGACATTCTCGTTGGATAGGTTGGTGGCGAGGTTGTGGGTGTCCCAACCTTCGCCATCATACTCGTAGACTCCATAGGCGTCCAGGTTGTCCTTCGGCACCGAGGCCACCCAGATATGGCCGTCGGCAGTTTTGGTGATATCAAAAAAGAAATTTCCGGCCGGTTCGCGCGGTGGCGGCGGTGGGTCGGCGCCGATAACGCGCAAGCCGCTGGAACTGGCGACCCACATCGGGCCCTCGCTGTCCGAAAGGTCGGCGGCGTTGCTGATATTGCGGGCGGTGATCCGCCGCCAACCGAGGATCCTGTCGCGGTGGAGGATGCGGCCATCCCTGGTCCCGCCGGTGAGGTTGCCGGACAAGAGACCCAATGAGATAACGTCGACGCCGGAGTGGTCCTGTTCGGGGCGGTTGAATTCCGGTAGCATATGCCAGACGCTGCGTGCCGAGGCGATAAAGAGCGTGTCGTTGTGGACCAGCATGTCGTGGACTTGGCCCAATAGCGTCGAAGTCCGCCAACTGTTGGGGTCCTGGAGATTGGGTTGCTCCAGATTGGCCCAGGCGAGTCCGTTGACGGTGCCGACCCACAGGTGGCCGGCAAAAACCTTGATCGCTTTGATCTCGCTGTCCTTGGGCATGCGTCCGAGTTGGCGGTAGGTCTCCTTGACCTCTTCCTTGTCGGTGAGGAAGACACTGACGCCGCGTTCGCTGCCGACGTAGATGCGGTCCTCATGGGGTTCGAGCGCATTGATGCCGAGACTCAAGAAGTCGAAGAAGGGCGGGTCGAAACGTTCTTCCGCGGGGCGGTAGCGACTCAACCCCTGAAAGAGGGTGCCAAACCAGATATGGCCATTGCGGTCGGCGGCGATGCTGGATATGCGGTTGCCGGGCAGGCCGTCGAGGCGGGTGAAACGGTTATAGGCCTTTGTCTCCAGGTCGTAGCGCAGGACGCCGCCGTTGGTGGTGGACCATACCGCGTTTCCGTAGACCAAGAGGCGGTTGACGCTGCGCATACTAGTAAAGGCTTGCCATTCGGCACCGGAGAGTTGCGCGCCGGCGGGCAGGGCTAATAACAAGAGTGGAACGAATCTGAGCAGGAACATAGGTCTTTAGGTCTCCCTACATCATGGTCAGGGGGTCGACGTTGATGGCAAAAGTGGTCGCGTGGTTTTTGGCCGTTTCGCGCATGGTCGGTAGCGCGCCGGCGACTAGCTGGTGTAGGTGGTGGACCGATTCGCCGCGCAATAGCGCCTGCCAGCGGAAGTGGCCGCGCAGGCGGGCTAATGGCGCGGGGCCGGGGCCGAGCAGCAGTGCGTGTTGGTCCAAACCCCGGCGCAGGGCAGCGACGCCCTGTTGCGCGGCCTTGGTGACTTCGTCTTCGTCTGTGCCGCGCCAGCGGAAGACCATCAGGCGGCCAAAGGGCGGAAAGCCAGATTGGCGGCGCTCTTCGAGTTCGCGCTCGGAAAATGCCGCGTAATCTTGGCGCGAGGCCGAACGCAGCGCCTGGTCATCGGGCAATAAGGTCTGGATGACCACTTCGCCGGGGGTCTGTCCGCGACCAGAACGGCCGGCGACCTGGGTCAAGAGCTGGAAGGTGCGTTCGGCGGCGCGGAAATCGGGCATATGCATGCCGGTATCGGCGGAAATGACGCCGACGAGCGTGACTTCGGGGAAGTCCAGGCCTTTGGCCACCATCTGGGTACCGAGCAGCACGTCGGCTTCGCCGTGGCGGAAGCGTTCGACCAACTCGTCGTGCGCGCCTTTCCAGCCGGTGGTATCGACATCCATGCGGATGACGCGGATGCCTGGGAACTGTTCGAGCAGGGCGCTTTCGACCTTTTGCGTGCCGATGCCGTCGAAGCGCAACTCGGCGCTATTGCAGGTCGGACAAAAAGGCGGTGGTGGGGCCTGGAAGTCGCAGTAGTGGCAGCGGGTTTCGGGTGCGGTTTCGCTGCGGTGGTAGGTCAGGGTGACGCGGCAGCTCTTGCACTGGACCGACTCGCCGCAGGAGACGCAGGTGATAAAGGGCGAAAAACCGCGGCGGTTTTGCAGCAGGACGATTTTCTCACCCCGCTCCAGGCGCTCCTGCATCTTGAGCCGCAATTCGCGCGAGAAAATGGCCCGCTGCTTTTTTTGGAAGGGCTCGCGTTTCATGTCGACCACCGTTACCTCGGGCAGCGGGCGGTCGTCGACGCGGCGCGGCAAGACGTGCAGGTGGTATTTGCCGGTAGTGGCGTTCCAATAGGATTCGAGGCTGGGGGTCGCCGAGCCGAGCAAGACCATCGCTTTGGAGCGTTGGCCGCGGATCAGGGCCAGGTCGCGAGCGCTATAACTGAGCGGGTGGCTGCTGTCGAGGTCTTCTTGTTTGTAGGAGGTGTCGTGCTCCTCGT
>DQLG01000481.1 GCA_015660315.1 Candidatus Latescibacterota bacterium | reverse complement strand
GACCTCTGAAAAAATCTAATCTCTGCTTCCCGCGAAAAAGCAGATCTTCTACTTCAAAGCGTCTGCCTTCCGTGGTTATAATCGAAGCCTTGAGTATTTTATCAGCGGGAGGCAACTCTCCAGCGGGATGGCGCAGAACAATCTCACGGACATCACTGGCGAGAATAGAGAATGGCCCGAGATTGGTCACCCCGGCAAAGCGGCGACCACTACTGCCACCGCCAACCGCGTCCTGATGGGGCGACGAGGAACTACCCGTCTGCATTACCGCCTTTTCTTCGCTACCATTGCGCAACTCCAATACGATGCGCTGTTCCTCATCGCCACGCTCGCCCTCAAAACGCAACCGCGCGACCTTTTCCAGAGGCATTAATTTCCTTTGGTCTTGGATATAGATCTCCAGATCTTGTCGCCCCTGAAAGGTGAATTTATCAACCTGATGCTGATTTCCATAGCGGTCGATAATAGTCGCCTTGAGCGGTGACGTTATCGCCCAACTGGCAGACGCCCATAACACCGCGAGCACCACGAACCCACTCGATCGTCCTTTGCACTCCATATCGCTTGCTCCGTATAAGACTTAAGACTAAGGCTGTCCGGCTTCGGTCCCGCCTTCTCCGGGTTGTGCCGGCGATGGTGGCGGGCCGATAAGGATGTTCTGAGTCTGCCCCATGCTCACTTGCACCGGCCTGATTTCATCTAGCCCGGTAGGCGAATTTTCAATCCGCACTTTGTATTCACCCACAGGAACAATAAAATAACGCACCTCGGTTGAGGTCATACCCCGCCCCAACATGGTCCGCAAATTGTAGTCATAAATAAGGAAAGGTACCTGGCTACGCCCCTGTGAATCGGAGAAGATGACCTGAAAGCGGCCCACCGGAATCGATACATAGACATCCAGTCCCATCAGGACTTCGATTTCTTTCTCGACACTATCGTCGATATCCGTATTGACGACAACTAAATATTCCCCAGGATCCAAATCGACGAATTGCGGCATCGAACGGTTTCCCGATTCGTAGCCTATCGGCGAACTTCCCGAGGTGCGCGGCGATTCAGCATGAACCTCTTCACCCGTTTCTTCGTCTATGACATAAAAATTAACCTCGTTAATTCCGCCGGCTTGAATGATAAGCCGCCCTTTACCTTCGGGAATAAGAGGTGGACCATAGCTCCTCCCTCCACTGCTGCTAGTACTGGCACATCCACCCATAACGGCAAAGATTGCGATCGAAGCTCCGGTCAAAAGCCACTTGCGCGCCTGGTCATGTCCTCTTCTTAACGCCATACTACCCTCCTTGGGACTACCTACCGAGAACGGGCTTAAGTGCCCAATATCCAAAATCTTATATATACTATATAAAAGCCTCAGTGTCGCTGTCAACTATCTGCTGATCACTTTACTGTTGCTGTGAGTCTCCTGAAAGCGATACGAGGATGAAGTGTCTGTCATCCCCTCGTTGGCGACTAAGATAACGGGTAAATTCACCCCCGTCGTGCCACTTGCGCGGATAAGCCGAAGGAATGCTCACCCCCCTGCGCAACAAATCATTCCAGAATACCTTGTCCCCCATTGCGAAACCACCGGCAACCAGAAAAAAGTCTGCACCCGCCGCCGCCAAGCTATCAAGTCGAGCAGGATTAAACTCGTCGGGCGTTATCTGCCACCCTTTGCGATGGCAGTAATAGAGCAAAGTCGGGCTTTGTGCTCTATGTGGGGCACCGGCGTTTTCGTCTAGATCACCAACGACCAGTTTCGCTTCCCGCGGCAATTTGTCATCGACAATACCGCCGGTAAAATGGCAACTTTCGTAATACTTGTGCAGGTTGTTGGGTTGCTCATAATAAGGTCCGATCGCCCAACCGCTATAAACCGCGCTTCCGACGACCAAGATTCCTACCAAAACGACGCGTTGTAAGGGTGTCCAGTTCCTCGCAATACGGCTCCACCCCCGCTGCGAACCACCCACCTCCAAAAGTGCAGTAACCGCCCGGCCCGCAAAAAGAGCCCCAACCGGAACAAAAGGCAGCTGGTAATAATGCAGCTTGCGATTGCCCTCGGGGACGAGAAATACATAACACAGAAGCCCCCCCAACCAAACCCATAATACCCACTCCCGCCGTTGGGTCGGCGGCAGCGACAGCCCGAACAAAACCAACAGTGCTCCAATCGGGGTATAGATACTATGCCAAAACCGCACTAGCATTGTTTGGTAAAAATCTAACCCGAACAGTATGCTGCGATCCCATTTATCGTACCCGTAACGATTCCAAATACCGAATGTCAGCCCCGTATCCTCAAAGAGCAGACTGGCGTGCCAATACCAGAAAACGGTAGGTAAAACGGCTGCAATCAAGTAGAGCCAAAGCGAAGGTTTGAGAACGAATCTCCCCCCCCAGCGCTCCCAAGCCAGTGCGACGAGCGGGAAACCAAGGTAGAGGGTCGGGATTTTAACGAGGAAGCACAACGCGGCTAACCACACTGCCAAGACAAAGTGCCACCGAGTGCCGCTATCAATCCACCGCGCAAAAGCCCATAGCGCCGCCACGCTTAAGAAGATCATCAGCGCTTCGGGCAGAAAGGTGCGGCCGTAATAAACACTCAAGGGGAAAAGCAGATAGAATAAGGACCCGAATAGCGCACTCCGCGCACTCAGGCCGAGTCGCAACGCCAACAAGTAAAGCAGCGCTCCCGCCGCCGTCGAACACAGCGCCGCAACCAAGCGGCCAACCCACTCGTAGGCCCCTCCTACAACCGAGTAAAGCACGCCAACGACAAATGGATAGAGGGGGAAATTTGCCTCTACGAAACCGGAGGAAGTACCCCTCCAGTCAACGCGTGGATGAAATAGAGTATATCCTTCTTCGTAATAATTGCGCGCAATCGCGGCCGTATCAGTTTGCCGCCAGGCCTGCTTGTCAATCAGAGGCTCCATTAGGCTGAGCAACCGCAATGACAATCCCAGGAGCAGGACAATCCAGAGCCAGGAAACACCCGAAACCTCTTTGACCCTCATACTGAATTTAGAAGGAGCGCCAGCTCGGCGACATATCGTCGCGATCGTTGTTATCGGTCAGGTTCGTCGGCGGCGAACGCGGCGTATCCAGTTCATCCAAATCAAAGCCATGGGTTCCGACGACATAAATATCGTAATCATCGTCGCCCATCTTACCCGCATAAGCCAATCCTTTGCCATCCGGCGACCAGACTGTTTCCTGCTCATACGTTTTCTCCGCGATCGAGATCCTGGTCTTCGCCTCGCCATTGGCTAGCATGATCATCAATTCTTGACCACCATACGCCTCCGAATTATACGCCAGGCGGTCCCCCTTCGGGGACCACGACGCAAACCAGTCGAATTTGCGCCGATTGTCTGTGAGACGAACCATATTGGAACCGTCAAGGTCGATAAGATAAATCTCATCGTTATCGTGGAAGGCCGAAGAGGTAAAGGCGATACGACGGCCATCGGGCGAGAACGTCGGCTCACGTCCCTTAACTAGCTTGCGCGGATCGGCTCCATCGATATCGATCAACCAGATCGCCACATCGCCGTCGCGCTGACTGACGAAGGCTACCGTCTGTCCATCTGGCGAAAAAGCGCCGCGCTGGTCGCGTTCAGGATGCTCTGTCAATCGTGCGACATTAGACCCATCGGCATCCATCGTATAGATATCGATATTCGTCATCACATCGCCGCGAGTAAAAATGATCTTTTTACCATCAGCCGACCAGGCCGGGTGCTGCTCGAGATCGCGTGTATCGGTCAATTGCTGGGGGTCGCTACCATCGGCCTTGATCGTGAATAGGTCCCAATTGCGGACATTTTTCTTAGTCGAGGCATAGAGAATGGTCCCCGTGCGTTTAAAACCGGCATTGCTGCCTGCGGGAACATCAAAAACCACCTTATACTCACCCACCCCGGATATCGGCGGCGCTTCCAACTCTAAAACCTTGGTCTCCAGGTAATCACCCGCTGAGACATTGACCACATAAGAACCACTACCTAGATCAATCTTGCTCTCGGGTTGCGGAAAAGTAAAAGTCCCGGCCTTGACCAAGCGGTTGAATTTGTATTCGACATCATTGGCGTCAAGACGCACCAACTGGCCGTCTCCGCCCCGGATTTCGACCGTGACCTGATTTGAGCCGCAACCAACAATCGAGATGGCTAATACCAATACAGCTAAGTTGAACATGCACTCCCTCCACAGCATAATTTTTGCTTATACAGCCTATTGGGACAGGCCGCTGAGTATCCGCAAACGATCATCCAAATAATTCATCACCCCGTTGACGTCGGCGAACGCATCGGCGTAGAACGGTTCATCAACGCGGAAATAGGCTCGAGCGTTCGGCCGAGCATAACTCTCATACTCCATGCCGATCGGAATCAGCGGCACTCGTATTCCCAACTGCTGCTCCACCTTCACCACGTGCTCGATAACTTCTTTCTGCAGCAACCCCATTTCATCCTGAATCCGCATCCCCTCCGGATGAGATATGACGACTTCCCCATGACTGTAAAGCCCGCTCAAATAGTCCTGCATCTTCTGATTCGCCGCGCGGGCCCGGGCAATTTCACGACGGCGTTCTTCCCGATCAACGATGCGCCTTATATCTTTGGGCCGTACCACCCTGAGCCCCCCGAACCGCTCTATAACCCCCCATAACCCGGCCTTCATCACATAAGTAGCGTAGCGCCCTGTAATCCTGCGCAATAACACCCCTTCAAGCAGGATATCGCGATAGGCATGATGTTTAGGTAAAAGTAAAGCGGCCCCCTCCCGCGGCAGATTGTGCGCACCTTCGATTACAATCCGATGGTACCACACCCCACAAGCGCCGAGCGCACAAGCACAACGAGCTAGAGCGTCTATCCGTTTAAGGGGAAACTCGGTGGAAGTTTCGGACATGGATTCACAACGGGAAAGCGCCTGGGCGTAAAAGACTTAGATCTCGCGAACTGGGGCTATAAAATAAGCCTCAACATCCAGTATCGCCAACATGGTTACCCAAACTAGTCAAAGAGGTCTTTTATTTTTGCCCACGTTTTCACCTCCACATCTGTGGGAATAGCGAAAGCTTGATCCATACGGCGACCAACCCCAGCCGTGAGCATACGACCGGCTCCATCGACTATGGCAAAGAAATCCCCGTCGACGAGCAACCGCGTCCTGATATATTCGGGCAGTTCCGATTGGGCGGCAGTAGACGCCTTGAGTTGTATGACACCGTCCGCAAATCGAACATCAGCGCCTCGGACAATAACCACCAGTTCCAGATCTGTCGCGTCTTCTCGAAAACGCTGCGGCAAAGATACTGCCCGCAGTCGTTCCTCAACCTGATCAGAGGAGAAAAGATAATAGAGCCGCGCCCTACCTGCCGGTAACCCATCGCCGTCAACGGGCCAAGGCGTCACAAACAAAACCAGCGCAAATATCATCATAACCATTAGTTTATTCCACATTAATAACTCCCCCTACTCGGCACGAATCCCAAAGTCCTTCTCCACGATATCTTCCCCTTCGAGAATACGGACCAATGACAGATGGTCACTGAGCACCTGTTCAACCTGCACGACGCCAATCCTGCGCGACAACGCCTTGCCCAAGACCTCACCGGTATCCGGATCCTTTAATTCCCGGCCTTTGTCCCAAACTCCATATTTATAGCCATTCTGCACCGAGTCGACCAAACCGACATTGATATAGGCGCGACTCCCGTCAATATCTATAACCTTCGGCTCAGAGACCTTGAGAGCGGCCGGAGGCTGAATAAGGCTGTCGAGCCCTGCGGCCAAGACGTTGAGACATTTGCTCACCGACTTGCCCAGCAAAGTCTGCTGAAATTCGCCGCTGCCCCACTCCATCTGCCCTATAAGAAAGTATTCTTTCTCCAAGGGGACATAGGCCGCCGGATTCGTAATCCCGTAGCGCTTGCTGTCTTCGGTGACCTCGCGCACGACCTCGCCGATCGGTTCCCCGTCGATAATCTTGTAGGGGAATAACTGAACAATGGTCAGCCCCTGATAACTGCGATAACCGCCGATGGGCACCGTGGCGCGAAAGCGTTTCATACTCATCTCGTCGATCTGTCCCATGACGACATAGTCGGCACCCAACTCACGACCGATCGCCAACGCGCGCTTGGGATCGATCTTGCCCTTGAGCTCCTTCTTCTTCAACCGTACCAATGCCGAATCAATCGAGATCGTGCGGAAAAAGGGACTTCCACGCAGCGAATCGGCTAGACCACGCGGCACTTCGGAATATATATCCCATTCCCCTTTGTAATTTGATTTATCGCGGAAAGGCACAAAGAGCAGTAGCTGTTTCAGAGCCTCTTCATTGGCGCTGTCGAGGACGGGCTGCGTCAATGAGACGCTTTCTTCTTTATCTTCTTTATCTTCCTTCTCTCCCTCCATCCCCATAATCGGCAGCGCCGCAAATGCACCCACCGCCATTGAGCAGACCGCTACCGCCACAGCCACG
>DQLG01000143.1 GCA_015660315.1 Candidatus Latescibacterota bacterium | reverse complement strand
TGCCACTGACCCGCCCCGGCCTGATCGCTTTAGCCCTGATTACCTTTATTTTTCAGTACCAGCAGTTTTTCTGGCCGTTGATCATGCTCAATGACCAGCAGTTTTTCCCGCTGCCGGTCGGCCTGCTCGAACTCGACAGCACCTACGGCCAACAGACCGAGCTGATTATGGCGGCGGCGACGATTACCGTGACGCCGCTGATCATCCTGTTTGTGATCTTCCAAAAATTCCTGGTGCGCGGCATCCAACTCGGCGGAGTGAAAGGGTAAGCTCTATGAAATACGTATTATTGGCTTTGATCGGTCTCTTCGTCGCGATGTACGCCTATGCCGTCAGCACGATAGAAGTATTGGGCGACCCCGACCGCACAACAGTGGTCTGGGCCACCGACCCTAACCCCGCGCGCACCAAACAGGTTGGCATCTTCGAAGAGCTAAACCCCGATCTCGAAGGACTGGTCGATAAAAGCGATGCCACCAAGCTCATCGTGCGCTGCGCTACCGACACCGGGCCGGACGTGGTCGATATTTACGATGTATTCTCGTTGGCAACCTTCGCCGAAGCGGGCATCCTGATGGATCTGACTCCTTTTGCCGACTCGCTCGGCTTCGGCCTCGACGACACCTACCCACCACTGCGCGAAGGCTTGAGCTACGAAGGCAAGCAATATCGTTTCCCCTGCAATGTACACGCCAACGCGATCATCTATAATAGAAAAGTACTCGCCGATCACGGCGCGCCGCTGCCGCAACCCGACTGGACCTGGGAAGACTTTATCGAGAGCGCGTTGGCTGTGCGCAACAAACCCTCCAAAAGCGGCGAAACGCACATCCCGTTCGCCAACTGGAACAGCGAGTGGGTCTTTCGCGATTTGTTGATCGGCCACGGCGGCGACTTTTTTACCGCCGATGGTTTGCACTCGCGCCTTGGTGAAGAGGTGTCGGTGCAGGCGATAGAACTATTCCGCGATATGGCGCTGAAACACGATATCATGCCGACCTCAGCCGAGGCCAAATCACTCTCGTCGCAAGGTGGCTGGGGCTCGGGCGGCATCGCCTGGTTTTTCAACCAGCAGGCCGCCTATATCCACATCGGCCGTTGGGCCATCGTACAGGTACCGGTCTACCTTAAACGCAACCCCGACCTGGTCGAAAATATCGCTGCCGTGGCCTTGCCACGCGTGCCCGGACACCCCTCGCGCGGCATCGTCGGCACGAGGGCCGCCGGCATCAACGCCAAAACAAAAAACCCGGAAGCTGCCAAACGCTTTTTGCAATACTTGGCTAGCCGCGATTACGGCGCGCTGATCGCCGCCGACGGCGATGCGCTGCCGCCCAACCCGGAATTGGCGCGCACCGGCGAGGACTTGGTCAACGAGCATATAACCGACCCCGCCTTCCACCAGCCCTTTATCGACGCCGTCGACAATGGCGTAACGATAAAGATGAGCCCATTTATCGAGGCGCAATTGGTACAAAGATGGGCATTAGAAGCCGTCGAACAGGTAGAAAACGGCGGCGACCCGCGCACCGCGATCACCCGCGTCGCCGACGAGATCGACAACCGCATCCGCCAAAACCTGCGCCGCCGGCCCGCGCTGCAGGCCAAATACGAGCAGGTCACCGGTAAACCCTATCGCGACGACTGGTGGAAAGACGAAATCGCCACGCGCTGAGCATTGCGCCCACAACTCCAAACCACCAAAGTTTCCAAGGACCAGTTGCAGGGTGCGACGCAGGGCGTTTTAGGTCATGGGGGGGATGGATGCCGTCTTGCGGGCTGGGGTGGATGAAAAAGGGCCTGGCCGTGCGGTCGTCGAGAGAGTGGTCGCGACCGCCAGCCGTCGGGCGACGGCCCCCGCAACCGGACCACCCGCACGCCATTCGCTGCTGATACTGCATTATAGAAGGCATAAAAATACCGGCAAGCTTTTGTATACCGGCATTGACGAAGAGCGTGGTCGGGCCACCCACTTGCTCAGCCGCCGCCGCAATCGACCGGCGCACTGCACTGCGCTGGCCCACATCGGTATCGAAATAAGTGATGGACCCGCTATGCCCTTCCTGCGCAAGATCTGCGACAGCCTGGGCGTTAATATCGAAAACCGCGACGTCAAAACCATTAGCGGCAAATTTGCGCACAGAAGCTGCACCGATCCCGGTCGCGCGCCCAGTGATAAAGACTGCTGCCATTATTGCAGTGCCTCCTTGTATACATTGCTTATCGGAAAATTGAAAATGTACGATAATTCTATAATCTTGCCCCTGCTGCTCCCCCATCCTATCTTGAGCGCTATCATGCGATAAGAATATTTGCCAGCATGGCGTTTTAGCCATGTTAAAAATTCAAGGAGCACACCATGCGCATCGATTCCCATACACACATCTGGACGCTTGGCGCACCGCCCTTTCCCCACAACGACGAGATGTCCACCGCCCGGCCGGAGTATCCGGGTCTGGTAGAAGACCTGATCCGCTTTATGGACCTCAACAATATTGATCGCACCGTCCTGATTCAATGCATGTACCACGGCTATGACAATAGTTATATGTGTGACGCCCTGAGGCGGTTTCCCGGTCGCCTGCACGGCAGTGCGCTGATTGACCCATTGCAACCGGGTGCCGCTGATACGTTGCTGCGCCTTCATCAGGAGCACGGCGTACAGGGGATGCGACTCTACCCGATCATCGACAAGGACGCCTCGTGGCTGTCGAGCGAGGGGCAAAACGCGCTATGGGAGACCGCACGCAAGCTGGGGGTAGCCTTTACCTGGTTCGGAAGATGCCAGCAGATCCCGCTACTCGAACCGATGTTGGCGCGCTTCCCCGAAGTCAATGTGATCGTCGATCACCTCGGCGAACCCGATCTGTGCAAGGGCTTAGACGGCGATTTCAGCCTATTGCTAGCTGCCGCCAAACACGCCAATCTCTATGTCAAAGCGACGCGTATCGACGGGATTTCTAAAACACCTTGGCCACACTTGGATGTGCACCCCTACGTAAAAGCCGTCTACGAGGCATTCGGCCCCGAACGCATGTTAGGCTGTACGGGTTTCCCGGAAAACCCGCAGCGCGGAGAAGCGGTCGGTTTTCGCGTAATCGAAGAAGAAATGGATTTTCTTTCCGCAGAGGACCAAGCGTGGTTGCTCGGCAAAACGGCGGATGCACTCTACGGATAGGGACAGACTGCAATGTCGTTCACCCCAGTCAGCTATGTCCTGCAAGCGGCATCCCGTTTTTATCAAAGAGATGCCTGCGGTCCGGACCGCAATCCGGATCATCTAACCAAGGCGTGTGCTCGTGCCAGTGCAATAACCGTTTCTTGAGCTCGGCTTCGATATCCGGCGCGCGACCGGTCCCAACAATATTATCAAACTCATAAGGGTCGTTTTCAAGGTCGTAAAAACAGCAGTCGGCGTCGACCAGTCTATGGCTATCGGCGTCGACCAGTCTATGGCTATCGGCGTCGAGACACATACCGTAAAGATGCGATGGGGTGCGTATGCCGATTTCGGTCAGCCCTTTCCCACTGCTGCTACCAGACGTCTCGATAAAAGACCAGTTACGGTCAAGCCCGGTGCATTCGCCCGCGAGGATCGGCAACAGGGATTGGCCTTGCAGATGCCCCTGCTGGGCGAGGCCGCAGGCGTCAAGTATGGTCGGCATGATATCAATCGTCGAGGCGACCTGGTCGCAATTTACAGCCGGCGCCCAATGCCCCGGCAAACGACAGAGCATCGGCACGCGAATCGATTCTTGCAATAACACACCCTTGTTCCATCGCTGGTGGCTGCCGAGCGTGTCACCGTGGTCGGAAGTGAAAATAACGATCGTATCGTCGGCCAGCCCATTAGCTTCCAACGACTGCAGCATCCGACCGAGCATATCGTCTACCCAGGTAACTGCACCATAATAGAGCGCCGTCAACGCCCGAACATCGAAATCGATCGGCAGTTTGAGCGTATGCGGTTCAAAATAATGATAATACACATAATCCCAGAGATAGATTTTAAACCAATCGTCCGATGCCGGCAGCCGCCCGTCCGGCGCGACATTGGGCCTCAAGGGAATATCCTCCGGCGCGTACATATTGAGATATTTTTCGGGCATGTCGCCGAGCGGCATATGCGGGGGCATCATGCTATAATAAAGGAAAAAGGGATCGCGTGACGCGGCATCTTCTGCAGAGCGGTCTGCAAAGAAGCCTTCCACCCTTTCGATTTCGCGCTCAACGCTGAACCCTTCTACTGCGACGGGTGCCGCGCCGTCGATCATAAATTGCTGCTTGCTATGCCGATGGTTGGTAAGCGGCAACACGCTGTGGTCGAAACCTATCGATTCTGGACAAGGCCTAATATGCCATTTGCCGATGACGGTAGACTCGTAACCGGCCGCACGTAAAACCTCCGGCAAGGTCGTAGCCTGCAGATGCGCACCGCGTGCACGCTCGGGGAACTCGGGTTCGAGCATCGACCAGCGCTCGCCCTCGGTGGGCACAAAATCGTTGGCGAGGTGGCCATTGCAGGTGCGGCTGTGTTGGCCAGACATCAGCGCCGAACGCGCAGCCATGCAGACAGGATTGCTGCTGACCGCGGTCTCAAAGCGCACGCTTTCTGCGGCGAGACGGTCGATGTTGGGAGTGCGGATAATATCGTTGCCGTAGCAGCCGACTTCGAAAGCACGCAACTGGTCACAGAGACAGACGATAATATTGCGCGCTGCACCGCTGGGTGCCGCGCGATCTGTAATTCGTTTCACGATAAGCAGACCCGGTTTCTATAAAGCAATCTGGGGTTGTGGACGACACGACGGTGCCGCGCGGAATATTAAGATGCTCTTAAGAGGTATAGCCAAGCGTCGACGCTTCGCCCACGTCTCCAGCTACCGATTCCAGGGCGAATTGCATCCTGTGATCGAATTTATATATGCACTATTAATGCGCTATTTTATACGGCTGCGTGACAGGCTGGGAGCCATCAGAGAATCCCAGGGTGGAAGAATTGATCGAGCGACTGGAAAGCGCTTTTGGTGTAAAGCGGAAAAGCCAATGAGCGGCACTCACTGGTATAGCTTATAACGAATAACAGGTTTCAATTACCTAACCAGGCAACGCCGTCGATCTCGACGAGGATCTGTTTGTACATATCGCCGGCGCCGACAAGCCGCCGCGTCGGCATAGGTGCACCATCAAAAAATTCCATATAAGCGCTGTTGAATCCGTCGCGATCCTCCATATCCAATAAAAAAACATTGACTCGCACCAACTGCGCCATCGTCGCACCCTCCCCTTGCAACGTCCGCCGTATCGCATCCATAGTAAAACGCGTTTGCTCGCCAATATCGGCACCGATGACATTTAGATCGTCATCGACGGGTCCAAAACCGGACAGATACAAAGTATCCCCGGCGCGCCGCGTCATGCTGTAAAATGGTTCGGTCGCAACAACTGGTTCATCGCTCATCACAACTCCTTTAAGTGGTATATGACTAGCAGAAACCGCTTAGTATATCCATTGTGGTTCTATAAAATGGTACAAACTACATACGTTTCCGAGGTCTGGTTGCGGGGTGCGACAGAGGGTGTTTTTCGGGGCGGTGGTGGGGTAAAAGGGGCTGGCCGGGTTAGGTGCCGGTGAGTCAGCGCGCCGGCGCTGCGAGGGGCAACGGCCCGGAGTCTAAAAATACCCGGAGACGCACCCCGCAATCAAACCAGCCACACAAAACAGTTTATTCTACAGCCCCACCCGCCCACTCCTGCGCCAACATCGCGTAAAGATACTGGTCGTGCCACACCTCGTCGAAATGGACGATACCGCGAAAGAAAGCCTCCTGCCGCATACCCAACCGCTCCATCATCGCCCTCGACCTCACATTCTGCGCATCGCAGTGGGCCGTCACTCGGTGCAAGCCAAGCGTGTCGAATGCGAAGCCCATCATCGCCCGACTCGCCTCGCTGGCCAAACCCTGCCCCTGATGGCCATGGTGCAGAAACCAACCAACGTCGCCTTGGCGATGGGCTTGGCTCGCCACCTTGACACATACGGTGCCAATCATCTTGCCAGTTGATTTCATTTCGACCGCCAGGTGCAGATAGTCGCCCTCCGAGCCAAGCGCCAAGTCACGAGCGATCGCGATAAAATTGCGCGCCTGGTCTTCAGTATAAGCACTCCGGCTCAAATAACGAGTATGCTCAGAAGAGGACTCGTATTCGAAGAAATCCCGCAGATCATCGTCTCGCATTCGGCGAATGATCAATCGCTCCGTTTCGATGGGCTCCACGACAGACTCCCGGTTTTAAATACTGATACAAAAGTACAAGCGACGATTTATTAAGGGCTTTTTTGCGCACCCGGTCAAATCGCACTGCATTTTTCCACCCTTTCTCAGCATGACGGTTAGCAACACCTGCACCACTATATATGCTTCTATTGAACAAATTTCACTAAGCTAATCTCGATTGTGCCTTTCTCGCGACGCACGCCAAATTAAAACCGCCTTTTATGAGCAAAAAATGCTATCGAAAACGCGATGGTCATCGCCTTTTCCGCCCATCACAAATTCAACATAGCAGAGCGGGTGAATTTCACGGCCTTAAAC
>DQLG01000098.1 GCA_015660315.1 Candidatus Latescibacterota bacterium | reverse complement strand
GATTAATTGACGAAGAAGTGAAGGGGATCATCGGTGTTGGGTACGAACGGGCGAAGGAATTGTTGGCCGAACACCGCGAAGCCCTTGAGAGCATAGTCGAGATCCTTTTTGAAAAGGAAATTATGGATGGTGACGAGTTGCGAAAAATCCTCACTGACCATGGAGTGGAACTGCCTCCGAGGCTGAAGGGTGAGTCTGAAGAGATTGTGGAGAAGGCGATGGATACAACGAACCTAAAGGGTACAGACTCCGCTCCAGCAGAGGCTCATGGTGAGTTCGGCTCTATCACAAATGGCAATACTCCCACTCCTTCCGAACCCGAGGTGCCGAATACCGGTGAATCACCTCGCCAAGAGGACCGTGACGCTTCCTAGCTCATAGCGCGGCGATAACCTCTAATTCAACAGCGGCGCCCAAGGGCAAGCTGGGGGCACCGACCGCTAAGCGGGCGTGTATCCCTCTGCCCCCTAGAACCTCAGCCATGAGGTCTGATGCGCCATTGATCACCTTTGCCTGGTCAAAAAAATTGGATGCCGATGCCACATACCCGCCCAAGCGGACGATGGTGATGTGGTCCAGACTTTCCGCCTCGGCATTGAGGACGCTCAGGGCATTTAATGCACAAAGCTGGGCAGCCGCATAACCCGCCTCCACATCAAGATCCTCGCCGAGTGTCCCGGCATACTGTAATTTCCCATCGGCGATTGGCAGTTGGCCCGAGACGAATATTAACCCGCCACTCTTTACGGCCCTTGTATAGGCACCTGCGGGCTGTGGTGGTGGGGGAAGTTGCAAATTTAGTTCGCTAAGCCTGTCTACAGCCGTCATAAATCCTCCTGGTTAATATTGTATCGCGAGTAATATAGGCTTATAGATTCACCCGGCAAGAGTGGTATGCGCAAAGGGTTGAAACCTGGCACTTGGGACGTCTTGGCTCCATTGAGCAATGGGGATTTTGTGCGCCTGTGGTTGGCTAATGGGCTTTGGTGGCAAGCGATGTGGATGGAGATGATGGTGTTGGGATGGTTGGCCTTAGAATTGACCGATTCCCCGTGGTGGGTTCAGGTCATCGGTTTTTATCGTTCAATCCCCCTATTGCTTATCGGCTTACTCGGCTCGGCAATCACCGACCGCTTTAAGCGTCGTCATTTAGTTTTGACCCTACAAGCGGCGAGTGTTGCCGTCGCTCTGTCCCTGGCGTTGTTGCTGTGGTCTGGCAATCTAAAATTTTGGCATTTATCAGTAGTGGCCTTGGCAATGGGATCCATCTGGGCGTTGGATTGGCCAACGCGCCGAAGCATGATTCCCGATTTGGTCGGTAAAGTACACACGGTAGATGCGATGGTGCTTGAAAATTTCATTCAGGGTTTTACCAGGATTTCCGGACCCTTGACCGCAGGGTATACTATGGCGGTTTATGGAAACCTAGGAGCCTTAGTTGTCCTAGTCGGATTAGGCCTTTTATCGTTGCTATCTCTATCGGGTTTGAAAACCGATTCGCAAGCGCCGACCAAGAATCTCGGCATTCGTACGACATGGACCGAAGTGAAGCAGGGATGGATCTATATTCGGCAATCGGCGCCAATATTAGGTGTCTTTCTCATTACTATTTTTATGAACGTATGGGCATTTCCCTATATGAATTTGCTGCCTGTTTTCGCTCGTGATATTTTTGGGCAAGGGCCTGAAGGGATGGGATGGTTGGGGGCGGCAAATGGAGTCGGTGCTTTTATTGGTCTTGGTGTTATTCATTTAGGACGAAGAAAATTAAGCAATGAATCGCTCTTTATTTCAGGCTCATTGATATCGTCTATAGGGGTCGTTTTTTTTGCATTAAGCGGAACCTATGATCTTTCGTTATTGATGTTGTTCTGTTCCGGTTTGGGCCAGGCTGGTTTTGGTATAATGCAGAGCAGTATCATTCTCGTAGAGTCATCCGACGAGATGAGGAGCAGGGCAATGAGCGGGCTGGTTGTCGCCATCGGCCTCGGCCCTTTCGGGCGTTTGCAGAGTGGGGCAATGGCAGAAGTCTGGGGACCGAGGATAGCCGTCGGGGTGATGGCCGTTATGGCGGCAGTTGGGACCTTGCTTGCGGGCCTCTTTCTTCGGGGGTTCGCATCGAATAAAAAAGCGCGTTGAAAAGGGCTGGAGGAAATGAGCGCGGCGATTCGGTTGACGGCGTGGGGCAGGGCCTCTATATTGCGCGGAGCAAACCATAAAGAGAGGTGAAAATATGCCTACATCAGCGATTGGCGCACAATTATATACCCTGCGAGACTTCACTAAGACACCTGACGATATACGGCAAACTTTTGTCAAGGTTCGCGGCCTCGGCTACGAGGCGGTACAAGCCTCGGCTCTTGGTCCCATTGAGCCTGCTGAACTGGCGGCTATAGGCAAAGATGAAGGGTTGAAGATCGTCGCGACGCATACGAGTTACCAGCGTATTTGCGACGAGGTACAAGCCGTTATCGATGAACACCATACGTGGGGGTGCCGTCACGTGGCTATCGGAGGTTTGCCGCAGGAATACCGCAACCGCGAGGGGTTTTCTCGTTTTGCCGCCGAGGCTTCAGTCGCCGCCAGGCCCCTGGTCGACGCTGGATTGACCTTCAGTTATCACAACCACAGTTTTGAACTCGAACGCTTTGATGGGCGGACGGGGTTAGAGATTCTCTGTGAGGAAAGCGATCCCGACGTTTTTTCTTTTGAGATTGATACCTATTGGATACAACACGGTGGCGGAAACCCTGTCACCTGGTTGGAAAGGCTAAGAGAGCGAATGCATATCGTGCATTTGAAAGACATGGCCATGGATGGATCCAAGCAGCTGTACGCTGAGGTTGGTGAAGGCAATCTGGAATGGGAGCCTATAATTGCCACCTGTAAAAAAGCGGGAGTCGAGTGGTATTTGATTGAGCAAGATACTTGTCAGACGGATCCATTCGATTGTTTGGGTCTGAGCCTGCGCAACTTGCGTG
>DQLG01000408.1 GCA_015660315.1 Candidatus Latescibacterota bacterium | reverse complement strand
TGTCCATCCTCCCGCTTTTTGCCATTGTCGATCTGCAATTTGATCTGCGAGCGCAAAAAGTCGAGATAGCCGCTGTCGCCGGTGAGCAGCTGAGCGCATTCGACCGCGATATTGATGCCGTGGAACATGATATTGTAACCCTGGTAGTGGTTCCAGCCGTACTGGCCACCCCACCACACACCCTCGCGCCCCCCGCCAATAACGCCCTCGGCGTCGACATTATCGGGACAGATGCCGCCGTTTTTCTCGGTGCGCTCCATCCAGGCCTCAGTGTAATCGAGAACCCACTGCTTATAGCTATTGTCGCCGCTGTAGAGATAGGCGTTGGTCACCAACGCGGTGGCGGCCAGGCTATTGGGCGTGTCGCACTGCAGCACCAGTTTGTCGAAGAGGTCGATGATCTGCTGGCGCCGCGCGGGGTTTTCGAACCACCGCACCTCCAGATCCTTGACGATGGGGAAAAGACTGGCGCGCACGCCGTAGTAATTGGCCTGCCCACCCAGACCGCGTCCCCCCAGGAGCATGGTGTTGGTGAAGTCGGCATCGGCGTTCAGTTTCGGTCCTTGGCTCGACTGCCAGGGCGAGCGCAGGATCCGATGTTCTGGATCCCAGTTGGGGGCTTCCGAATCCTCACCGATAAACATCGCTGCTAATCGCCGTGCCCGCCGCATGTTCTCCGACACCGTGGGATCGGCCACCCCGAAGTCGTAGAGGGCCATGTTTCCCTCGCTCAGATGGTGCCACTCCATGGCCTGGGCAAAATTCCAGAACTCGTTGTGAATAGAGGGTCGGAAGACCTTTTTGTGCTCGTTGTGGCGCGTGCGGTGATCAATCGTGTCGTCGCTGATGCGGGTGACGGCATTCCAGTTGCGGAAGTGGAGATCGAGCAGGTCATCCGCCGCACCGATGGCGTAGAACAGGCCAAAGTTGTACATCTGCTCGTAGAGATCGTCGACATCCTCGGCCAGCAGGGTGCCGCCGCCGCGCTCGAAGTACTGCCGCGCGAACAGTCGGCCCGATTCCTCCATCAGCGCGATCAAACGCCGCTGGATCAACGCCCACGCGGGTGGCGCTGTAATGCTGGTCGCCACAAGCCTGGGCATGTGCGGCATATCGATGTTCTGTCCTGCCATCGCTCATCGCCTCCCATGGCCAAAAAGCAGTCCCCGGCCATTCAGGTGATCTATCCGTTCCATCCATCTCAACTCGAGCATCAACCACCGCCCGGAACAATGCGGTCGATTCCCAGCCCTTCCGCTCGCTCCATATCTCGGTAGCGCATCAGGATCTCCACACCATTCAGACTGCGGGCAAGCCCGGCGTGTCCGTCCTTCTTGCAGCATTCCACTTCGAGCAAGTTCTCACCGCGTTTTACCTCATCCAGGCCCAGCTTGTAGCGGAACCAGTGGGCGAACATGCCCAGAGGCGCCTGGATATTCATGCTGCCCGCCAGCTGCGTGGCCATGGTCAGAGCCCGCTCGTCGGTGATCTCCACCTTCTCCCAAGGCAGCACGCGACCGTTGAAGCAGAATTCCACCTCGTCCTCAATGCAGCAGAAGGAAAAGCACAGGGTGAGGATCGGCTTCCTCATCTCCCCATCGGCTCTGGCACCGTCCACATCGTCGGCCACCCAGATGCCCAGACGGGCGGTCTGCCGTCGTCGTCAACTCGTCGTACACGCGGCCGCGGCGGGCGGTAGTAGGCCGCCCAAAACGCGCTGGGTCCTGGCCAACGACGAAGTCGACGCTGCCCTCGGCCAGCCACGCCCCCACCTCCAATCCCATGGCCAGATTGTCCTCCCGCTCCAGGCTTACGCGCACCATGATCGGCTTGACAACCTCGCACACCTGATCGGTACCCAGTTTTACGCCCTCTTCCACCATGCGCATAATGCGCCAGTCAATATAGTTCTCCCACACCTCCTTGCGCTACCCCACCACGCGGCCCACCTTGCTATCGTGGAAATAGACATCGCCATAGCCGAGACCCAGCACCAGCAGGTCCACACCCGTTCCCGCTACCTCGTCCACCGGCCACTGCAGCATATGGATGCTGGCCGGCGGTTCAATGCGCTTGACGTGGAAGTGATGACCGTCGTTGTAGTAGATGAGACGGGGTTTCTGCATATCCTTCTCCTCCTCGGAAATACCAGAGAATACTTCCCCGGACAGCCCTGCGGACTCCCCGGGTCGCGCCCGCGCCGATCGGCAGGTTCTCCTCCGAGCAATCCGCCCGGTGGCAATATAAATAAACGCCGAGCCACCAACAAAAATCTGCAAGATACAGCAAAACCATCATGAACTTGGTTGGATCATCGCCAGCCGTCTCAAAGAGGTCGAAAAAGGAGTGGCAATGGAGCAAGAGCGCCCGTCCCGGTCTGTGCGAGGCGGACTGGCCTTTCGGCCGGCGATTTTGTAGGCTATTGAACTGCTCGTTCATCCATTGGGAGGCGGTTGATCTTACGAGGCAATGATCACAGCGGCGAAGACGTAGGCCATGCGATACAACTCCCGGCGCCGCATCTCATTTTTCAATCACCGCCCGAAGAAGCAGCACCCCGCGATCGCTGGTTAAGGGGCCCTCAGCAAAGGTTGCTTCACCGATCTGCCCAAAATACTTGCAAAAGAAACCCGGCTATGAGTACCTTCAACGTCCAAGGTGGTTTCCTCCAGGTCCGTCGTGTTCCGGTTATTATCGCAACCTACGATAACTCACGTACTTGGCTCGGGAATCTGCCTTTTTATCGATGATTCGCGCTAGCTTCAGCCTAAATAAAAGGCCAGCTGTTTGGGGACAAGCCATGGCGCGAGAGGCCGACAATCGCCACCACTCCCGCCACTACTACGACATGAGCCGACCGCACGAACTGAATGGATCGGCCACACCCATCAGGCCTGGGCTGCAGGATCCGGGGGGGAACGATGATCAAAATCGGCTGTAGTTACCTCAGCTTCAAAGGCGCCGAGATCGGCGTCGAAGACTTCATCCAGACGTGTCACAACCTACGGCTCGACTGCCTGGACTTTCACCAGCGGGCCTTTGCGTCGGCCGATACCGCCTACCTGCTCGGCATCAAGCGCCAATGCCTCGACCTCGGTTTACCCATTGGCTACCTGGGGGTGGCCGGTGGCTTCGCCGGCGACGAAGATTTTCAGCGGGCCAAGATCGAAGAGGCCAAGTCGGCCGTCGATATGGCCCTCGTCCTCGGCGCGCCGCTGATTCGCGTGTTCGGCTGGCACACCTTCGAGACCGAGGGGCGCGACCCGATGTTTGCGGCGCTGGCCCGGTGCCTGCGCGAGGTCTGCGACTACGGAAAAGAGCAGGGCGTCATCGTCGCCCTGCAAAACCACGACAACCGCAACCTCGCCTCCACCGGGCCCGACGTGCTGCGCATCATCCGGGATGTCGACCACGCCAACCTCTCCTTCATCATGGATACCGGACAGTGGCGCGGTTCCCCGGGCGCCTCCGGCGACGCCGACCCGGAAGTAGACATCTACGACTACATGGCCCAGACGCTGCCCCACGCGGGATACGTGCGCTGCAAGATCTACCAGATCGCCGGTGGACGCGAGGAGGTACTCGATTGCGCACGCATCGCCCGCCTACTCCAAAGGGCCAACTACAATGGCTGCATCTCCATCGTCTACGAGGGGCGGGAACAGGCCGACCGGACCGAGTTGATCGGCAAGGCGGCGGCGCATCTGCGCGAGGTATTGGGAATTGACGCAAGGGCGAGGAGAAGATCGTGATCATTGATACACATCTACATATTTGGAGCGGGGACTGCGAGAAGTGCCCG
>DQLG01000585.1 GCA_015660315.1 Candidatus Latescibacterota bacterium | reverse complement strand
TTTGGTTTCTACCGTAGAGAACACTTGCGCGAATAGGTCGCGGTAACGCGTCTGGTAGTCGCGGTCGTAGATCAGCGGGTCGAAGCGCAGGCCTATGGGCCAACCGCGCTCCTGTAAGGCGGCAATGGCTTCGAGGCGCCGAGATACTGGTGGGGCACCCGCTTCGAATTCAGATGCGAGTGCCGGAGGTGTGATGCTGAAGGCTACGACGCAATTGCTTAAGGATTGTGTTGCTAACAGGCTTTTGGTGCGGATGCTTTTAGTGCGCAATTCGAAATAGGCTTGTTGGTGCTCGGCGAAGAAGGGTAGAAATTCTGCTGTAAAGTTGGTGATGCCTTCCATCGCTAGGCTGTCGCAATCATAACCGGAAAAGAAATACGGAGTCGTCGTGTTGAATGATTTTATGGTATCGGAAATATCTTGTTGGAAGTCTTCGTAATTGACGAAGAGCACCATGTGGGCTGAGCGATACATGCCTTGCAAAAAACAGTAGCGGCAGTCGTAGAGGCAGTTGAGCATGTGCGAGAAATAATAATTGTCTTCGCTGCCGATGCCATAACCTGCTGGAGCGGGCAACACGCGATTGCCGGCCTTGTGGGCGAGGATCAATGCGGGGCGTTTTTTTTGCAGGCGGAAATTCTGCGCGGCACGATTGAAGATTTCGCCATAGCGAGCGCAGGGCACGAGTTGGGCGGTCGGGTAGCGCTCTATTATGGATTGAGTGCGAGTATGCTCGATAATTTCTTCTTCGGCGTAGATGAAATCAAACATGGCCTAAAGCGCTTCAGTTAAGGTTAAATCTGCTTGCAAAAGTTGCTGTTCAAGATAGTGCAAAACCTCTATGCTCTTCTTTAAATTCAGTAGGTCCTTGTCTATAATGCCTCGCGTCGGTATAAGCGTCTGCCAGCGTTGCAGTAGGCCGCGCAACTGATGCTGTTGTGTCGCGGTAAAATGCCAGTGACCATTAATGTCGTTATAACTGGTCGGAGTCGCTTGTAATTCAGCAAGCTGTTGGCTCAAGTCTTGCAACGTCGCGGCGACTTGACCGATGCATTCGAGCTGGTTTTCGACTAATCCTGCGACTTTTTTCAAGTCAAAATTTCCGATCGGGTTTTGCCGATTGTCGGAGATGATCTTCAGGCAATGCACCAATTCGCCGCTGGCAAAGCGCTGAGCTGTCTCGAAGAACGCACTTGCTTCCATGTCGTAGGCGCAGTCTGTCGCATAGGTGGTTTCAGCTTGGTCTACAGTATACAGCGAGGATGTGGGACAGGCGGGTGCAGCCGTAAATATCGGATAAAAGGTCTTGTCATTGGTCGTATCGGTGATTTTGTGCGCGAGTAGCGCTGAGCCGACTTCTTTATTCGCATGCCCGGCGATACCAACATTGAGCCAGGCTGCCGGTACATTGTCTAATAAAGCGCATTGGTAGGCGACGGCTCCGGCGGCAGCGACCTTGCCGATGCCCGAGACGATCAGGCGCAGTCCGTCGCCGGTATAGAGCCGGAAAGCATGGCTTTGAATCGCTTGTAGCTTATAGTGGGCGATGAGGGGGCGGGCTTCGGCCTGGAGGGCGGCGACTAGGCATAACATAGGGACTAATATATTGGTAACTGGGGCATCTTCAAACCCTGTTGACCCTACCAGACGAACTTTCTAAGTTCTGGAACAGCAAGGAGAAAGCATACTTATGAAGAATGGTTTTTTTAAGGGGCACGGCCTGGGCAACGATTATATTGCCGTCGACCCGCAAGAGTTGAGTTTTAGGTTGTCGCCGGGCAATATTCGCAAGGTCTGCGACCGCAATTGGGGCGTGGGCAGTGATGGGATTCTGGCGTTGGAGAAGTCGAAGAAGGCGGATTTTGGTCTGCGGATCTATAATCCGGACGGCAGCGAGGCGGAAAAATCCGGCAATGGACTGCGTATCTTTGCCCGGTATCTGTACGCTACGCGCCAGGTGCGCAAAAAGAAATTCACCGTTGATACCAAGGGCGGCCTCGTCAGTATTGCACTGCATGTAGACGGGCACGGCGAGGCCAGTTCGGCGACTGTTGAGATGGGCAAGGCGACCTTTGTTCCGCAGGCTTTACCTTGCACGCTCAAGGCCAAGGAGTTGGTAGAGCAGACGATTAAGGTTGGTGGTAAGAAGTATAAGTTTACCGGCGTCAGCGTTGGTAATCCGCACTGCATTATTTTTAAGGACAAGGGCGAGAAGTGGACGCGCGAGGAGCTATTGGTCTTGGGGCCGGAGTTGGAGAACCATCCGCTCTTTCCCCGGCGCATCAATGTGCAATTGGCCGTGCCGGTCGGACCGAAATCGATCTATATTCTGATCTGGGAGCGGGGCGCGGGTGAAACGCAGGCTTCGGGCTCGTCGTCGTGTGCGGCGGCCAGCGCGGCGGTGCGTTTGGGGCTGGTCAAAAGTCCGGTTATGGTAAAGGCTCCGGGCGGCAACTTGCACATCGAGATTGACGAAGATTACGATCTGACGATGCAGGGACCGGTGCAAGAGGTTGCGCGCGGAACCTTTAGCCCGTCGTTTCTGCGCACTTTACGCTAACGATGACCGAGCCGAGGGGCGAGTCCGACTTGCACCGGGCTTGGGGCCGCAAGTTATACGGGTGGTGGCACCACTATAACGAGGGATACCTCGACGGTGTTTTGCGTGTGCCGCTAATTAGATTGGGTGGCGGTGGTGAGGTATTGGGTAGTTGGGATCTTTCCAGGCGCTTGTTGCGCATCGCCGAAGAACATATAGCAACGGACCCGTGGCTCTGTGTTATGGAGACCTTGAGACACGAGATGGCGCACCAATACGCCCATGAGGTGCTCAAGGCTGTTGGCGAGATCCCGCACGGCCCGGCTTTTCGTCGATCTTGCCAAAAGCTGCGCTGTACGCCAGCGGCTAGGGCCAAGGGCGAGGACGAACACGGGAAATCGGCTGAGGATCATGTGCTGCAAAGATTGCAAAAGGTGCTCTCGCTGACCGATAGCCCCAACGAACATGAGGCCGAAACGGCGGTTAAAAAAGCACGGCGACTGTTGCTCAAATACAATATCGATGCAGTGCAGATCGACCGGGAGCGGGCCTTTGGCCATCGTTGCCTGGGATCCATTAAGGGCCGCCGTGCATCCTACGAGTTGTGGCTAGCGTTGATCCTGCAGGAATTTTTCTTTGTCGAGACCTTGTGGGTACCTACCTACAGGGCAAGGGAGGATAAGCCGGGCACGGTACTGGAGATTTACGGTACTCCCGCCAGTTTAGATATGGCCGAATATGTCTATGCCTTTCTGCGCGGGCTATTAGAGCGACTGTGGTCGGACTACAGGGTCGCACATGCCTTGCCCGGCAATCGCGAACGCCAACGCTATTACGGCGGTGTTTTGGAAGGCTTCCACCACAAGCTGTCCGAGCAAGAACAGCAAATCGTCACGGACCGGGCCTTGGTCTGGAAAGGCGACAGCCAGCTCAAAACCTATTATCGCTATATCAACCCCAGGGTCCAGACCCGCTATGGTTCAGGGGTGGCCGAAAGCGCGGCTTATCGCGACGGCTTGGTCGAAGGTCATAAGGTGCATATTCATCGGCCGGTCGAGTCGGCGGCGGGTTTTGGGGGGTATCTCAAAGGTGCGTAATGGCCTAGGCTTTGCGGCGTTGGCGCTGACGCTATTGGCTACCGCTGCGAGCGGCCAGTTTGCCAGTTTTGGCAAGAACAAGGTGCAATATGCCGAGTTTGAATGGCAAAAGATGGAATCGGAACATTTCGACGTCTATTTTTTCGCCGAAGAAGAGGTGCTCGCCGCCTATGCCGCGCAGATGGCCGAACGGCAATTTGTCGATTTGGAGATAAAATTCGCGCATACGGTCAAGCGGCGCGTGCCGCTGGTCGTCTATTCCTCGCATATCTACTTCGAACAGACCAATATCATCCCCAATATTCTGCCCGAAGGCGTCGCCGGTTTTACGGAATATCTCAAAGGGCGAGTGGCGATGCCCTTGAGCGGGTCCTATCCCGATTTCGAGCGAGTCCTACACCACGAACTGGTGCATGTCTTCACTTTTGACCGCATCGCCCGGGTTATGGAGCGGCACTCTATTCTGGATTTTCGTCCGGCCCCGCTGTGGTTTACCGAGGGCTTGGCCGAATATTGGTCGAGCGAGTGGACGAGTTTCGGCGATATGGTCATCCGCGACGCGCTCTTTGCCCGTCGGCTGGTGCCCATCGCCCAGATGTACTATATCAACGGCACCTACCAGATGTACAAAGAAGGCGAGTCGATCTGCCATTTTATGGCCGACCGGCACGGCGAAGATGTTTTCGAACAGCTTTTTGAGAATTGGTGGCGTGCGGAGACCTTCGCCGAGATCTTCGAGATCACCACGGGTGAATCGCTGGAAAAACTCGACAAAGCCTGGCAGTACCATCTGCGCAAGCATTACCTGCCCGATATCGCCGATCGCGACCTACCGAATGAACTGGCCAAGGCGCGCACCAAAACGGGTTTTAATATCAAACCCGAAATAGCTTACAGCGACAGTGTCGGTTTCTATCATTTTCGCAACGACCAAGGCTATACCCAGATCGTGCACTCGCGCTTTGACGGCGGCGAGTCGGAGATTGTAGTCGAGGGAGAACGGCTGCCCGTTTTCGAATCGCTGCACCCGCTTGGGACGCGGCCGTCGGTCTCTCCCGACGGAAAATTGCTGGCTTTTTCCGCTAAGAGCCGCGGGCGGGATCATCTCTATATCTGGGATATCGAAAAGAATAAACAGGTGCAAGACCTGGCTTTTGAAGGTATGGTGGCCATGGCGACGCCTTCTTTTTCTCCAGATGGCCGGCGATTGGTTTTTTCGGGTAGTGACCAGGCCGGGTTGACCGATATCTATCTGGTCGACCTCGCAGACGAAAGCCTGCACGCGATCAGCCACGATCTCTACCACGATCGCGATCCCGATTGGTCCCCCGACGGTCAACGCATAGTCTTCAGTTCAGATCGTTGGCAGGGGGGGCGCCACGGACTCTATAATCTCTTTCTCTACGATGTCGAAAGCGAAGAAATCCTGTCACTAAGCCACGGCGAGCACAACGATGCGCAACCGCGTTGGAGTCCGGACGGCAACGAAATCGTATTTAGTTCAGACCGCGACACGATGTATAATATTTATTCCGTGCGGCTGGAAAGTGGAAGCAATGGCGAGCGGGCGGGCACGAGGCGTCTGACTAGCGTGTTGACCGGGGCTTTCGATCCCGTATTGTCAGCCGACGGTGAAAGTTTGCTTTTTTCCGGTTTTCAAAGCGGTGGTTTTCAGATTTACGAACTAGAGATCGCGGCTTCTGACAGCGCCGAGGTGCAGTGGCAGGCGGTCACTGCAGCGAGCGCAGAGCCGTGGACCTTGCAGGGTTTGCACGGCGAAAGCCAGATCGCAAGACGTCCCTACGAGCGGAAGATGGGTCTCGATATCGCCCAGAGCCAGATCTCGCAGGACCCAGAATTCGGCACCTCGGGCGGGATCCAAGTCGCGCTGAGCGATGTATTGGGCAACGACCAGTATTATTTCGTGCTCTCGCATATCGCCGGCAGCCGCACGGGATTTTTCGATGGGCTCAATCTCGCCCTGTCGCGTTTGCATCTGGGCCAAAGACTCAATGTCTCTTGGGGAGTGTTTAGACTCAACGACCGTTTTTCTAGTCGCTTTGGTCGTTTTGTGCGCGAAAAACGCACTGGAGCTCATATCGGATTGAGCTATCCGTTTTCCCGGCATGATCGAATCGAGACCAGGCTATCGCTGCGTCGTTCGGAGATCGACAGGCAATTTGAGGGGCGCAGGCTCAATGGTTGGCTGGCCAATAATTTTATCAGCTATACCCACGATAGTAGCCTATGGGTACCGACTGGCCCGCTGGAGGGCAGGCGCTATAGCATCGGTTTGGGGCAGACCGTCGATTTTAAGACCTCCCGGCGTTTCAATATCACGCTCTTCGGCGATTATCGTCAATATGTCCGCCTCTCCCAAGGTAGTGCCTATGCGATCCGCCTAATGGGCCGTCGGTCGACCGGCGACGTGCCGGAATTTTTCTCGATCGGGGGGAGTTGGACCCTGAGGGGATATCCCTGGCGCTCAATATGGGGCAGCAAAATGATTCTGATTAATCAGGAGTTGCGCTTTCCCCTAGTCGATCGGTTGTTGATCGGCTTTCCCTTCGGCAATATGGATTTCAGCGCGGTTCGGGGAGCATTTTTTCTCGACGCGGGCAATGCCTGGAACGGCGATTTCGACGAGTGGCGCGGGGCTTTTGGTGTTGGTGCCCGCTTGGCCTTGGGCGGCGTCTTCGTTTTTCGTCTCGACGGGGCGCGGCGTACCGATTTTAAATCGGTTGAGGGGGACACGCGATGGGATTTCTTTTTTGGTTGGGATTTTTAGGATGCGTATGGCGATTGCCTGTATGGCGTTCTTCTTTGTTGTCGGGTGCGGCGAGAAGGTGTTTTATCTTGGCGAGGCGGGGACACCCATGCGGACAGCTATTGGCGTTGGGCCCGAGCCGCCGTTGCAATTGTTGTGGGAACGGCAACTGGATGGGGCTCCGCTGGGCGGTGTAGTCTTTGCCGGATCGCTGGCATTGCAATTGTCTACTTCACCTTCTCTGCATGCTTACGATCGCCATACCGGCGCGAAATTTGGCAAGAAGAGTTATGACGAATTGGCTTGTGGACCGGGTGCGCTGGCCGGCGAGTTGTTTTTGTTGGCTGTACAGGGGGGGGAGCCGGGTTTGTTGGCGATGGATCGGCGGACCCTGAAAGAGCGGTGGTTCCACCCCGGCAGCTTCTGTCGGGCTGCGGCAGTCAGTGGTGATACGCTGCTGGTGGTCGATGAAAAAGGCACCATAGATGTTTTGCGCGCCTCTGATGGCGAAGCGCTATGGCAGGTCGCGCTCGAACAGCGAGTGCGCGTGGGGGGGACTGTAGGTGAAGACTTGCTCTTTGCGGGGACGAACGAAGGCACATTGTTCGCTTTGGCCCTGGCAGACGGGGACGAAAAATGGCGGCAGGAGTTGGGTGAGGCGTTGCGCTCG
>DQLG01000038.1 GCA_015660315.1 Candidatus Latescibacterota bacterium | reverse complement strand
GGCGGCAACGAGGACTTCTCGGGCGAGACCTTTGCGAATTTCGGCTATCCCGATCTACAGAATGAGTATTCGCTGCCGATCCGTCTTGTCGATATTAATGAAGAGACCGAATGGGAAGAAACGACGATATATATGGCCGGTGGGGTCGAGACCATCGTGCGTATGCCGAAGATCGTGCTCGATTGTCCCTGCACGATTTCGGTGGCGTTAGCCAAGACACACGATGTTTGCGTGGTGACGCTGGCCCAGAAGAATATGATTATGGGCACGCTGCACAAGGATGACCGCATCAAGATGCACGGCTACCCCTCTCACGCAGAGCGCATATTGCCGAGTGAAGCGCAAGTGCTCAATGTTAATTTGATCCGCCTAGCACAGTATCTCAAACCCGACATTGGCATTGTCGACGGTACGGAGGGCTTGCAGGGTAATGGTCCTGGTGGAACCGATGTCGTGGAATTGGCGACGGCGGCCTCTTCGGTCGATGTATTTGCCGTTGACGCGGTGATGGCCAAGGTGATGGGTTTCGAGCCAATGGAATTGGGACTTTTGCACTACGCAAATACATTAGAATATGGGATATGCGACTTAGATCGTATCGAGGTTTTAGGCACGTCGATTGCCGAGATCGAGCAATCGTTTAAGCCGCACGAGACGACTGAGAAACAATTGCAATGGCGCGAGACGTCAGTGGAGCAATTTCTACCATGAGCGATCACCCCAATATCCTCTGGATCTGCACCGACCAGCAGCGCTACGATACGATCCATGCCCTAGGTTACGAGCATGTTGATACGCCGCATATTGACCGCCTCGTCGCGGAGGGCGTGGCTTTTACACACGCCTATTGCCAAGCGCCGATCTGTACACCGAGTCGGGCGAGCTTTCTCACTGGCCAATATGCCAGCGCCGTACATGTCAACGGCAACGGCCTCGATACTTTTCCCGACAATCCGCCGCTTATCAGCAAGATCATGGCCGATGCGGGCTATGATTGCGGTTTGATCGGCAAGTTGCATTTAGCCAGCGCCTTTGGCCGTATCGAGCCGCGCGTCGACGACGGTTATCGCTATTGGGAATACAGCCATGCACCGCGCGACGACTGGCCTGAAGGGCATGGCTATGCGGATTGGGTGCGCGAGAAGGGAGAAGTGCTCGGTGATCTGATGAAAGAGCACCCGCACGGTCTGCCCGCCGAGTTTCACCAGACGACATGGTGTGCAGAAAAGACGATTGAGTTTATGCGGGAGGAACGTGAAGGCCCCTGGTTGGCGAGTGTCAATATTTACGACCCGCACCCCGCGTTTAATCCACCGCAGACCTATCGTGATATGTTTGATCCGGCCGATATGCCAGGGCCGCTTTTTGCAGAAAGCGATTTGGCGCAGCAGGAGAAGTTGGCCGGTGTTGATTTTCAATCGAAGGTGCGTCGCCCTGAGCAATTGGATATTCGCGATCCCTTACAAAAAGATCGCGGGACACCCGGCGCCGACGCCAAATTTTTGCAGGCAGCCTACTGTGCGATGATCAAACAGATCGACGACCAGGTCGGGCGGATGATCGCGGTGTTGGAAGAGACCGGTCAGCGCGAGAATACGGTGGTGATCTTTACTTCCGACCACGGCGAGACGCTGGGCGATCATGGCTTGATCCAAAAAGGGTGCCGTTTTTACGAGGGTTTGGTGCGGGTACCGCTAGTTTTTTCTTGGCCGGGACATTTTGCCCAGGGGTTAGTCCGCGATGATTTAGTCGAGTTGACGGACAAGGCGCCGACGATCTTAGAATTGGCGGGATTGCCTGTGCCCCAGCGGATGACCGGGCGTTCGCTGGGGCCGATTTTGCGGGGTGAAAGTGAGGTCGAGCACCGCGAGTTTGTTCGTTGCGAGTATTACGATGCGCTCGACGAGCCGGATAATTCCTTTGCCACGATGTATCGCGACAAGCGCTACAAATTGGTCGTGTATCATGGGCATAATCTCGGTGAACTCTACGATTTAGAAGAGGATCCGAATGAGTTTGAGAATATGTGGGACGAGCCGGAGGCGCAGCCTTTGAAGTTGCAGCTGATGCAGCAGAGTTTCGACGCTTCGATGTTGGCGATGGATCGCGGCCCCAAGCGCGTTGGGCCGATGTAATGACCCTTTTGCGACAACGGCAAGCACGTGTCGAGACCCGGGCGATCTGGCGAGTTCGGGCTGCGGAGAAAACGCTTGCAGATGATTCGGTGACAGTCGAAGAGCCGTTGGAGATTCGGATCGCTGAGGAGTCTGTGGCGGTAATTATGCGCACGCCGTGTCATGATTTTGAACTGGTGGCCGGTTTTTTGCGCACCGAGGGGCTGATCGACTCGCCTAGTCAATTGGGGGCGATCTCGTATTGCACGGCCGCCGAACCGCCTAACGAGGAGAATATTGTTGAGGTAAAATTGGCGGCCGGTGTTGAATCTGATCTAGAAGGCTTGCGGCGAAATTTCTACGCCTCATCGAGTTGTGGCGTATGTGGTAAGGCGAGTATCGAGGCAATAAGCTGCCAGGCGCCGGTCTTGGCGGGAGACTTTACCGTAGCGGTTGAAACGCTCTATGGCCTGAATGATCGAATGCGCCAGGCCCAGGACGTCTTCGAGCAGACCGGGTCATTACATGCGGCGGCGCTTTTTGACCGCGCGGGCGAGTTGTTGGTCTTGCGTGAAGATGTCGGCCGACATAACGCGGTCGATAAAGTGGTCGGCTATTATACGCTGCGCAATGAGCCGGTACCTAAAAAAAGCGTGCTGATGGTTAGTGGCCGGACGAGCTTTGAGATCGTGCAGAAAGCGTGGATGGCTGGGATCGCGGTGATGGCGGCCGTCTCGGCGCCATCGAGTTTGGCGGTCGACCTGGCGCGCGAGTCGGGTATGACTTTATTGGGTTTTCTCCGGGGCCGGAGTTTTAACGCCTATGCTGGGGAAGAGCGTATCTCGTTTTAATTTTATTTCACAAGGAGAGGAAAATGGCTAAGAAGAAAGTGTCGAAGAAACCGCAAATTAAAATCTGCGCCGCGGCGTGGACGTTGACAAATTATCCGTCGGCCGATAAGCAGTGGTCGATGGATCGCAAGGTCAAGGCGGTAAAGGACGCGGGTTTTGTCGGTTTTAGCGCCGGTGCACAACCCGAGATCGCCGAAGCTTGCGCTAAGCACGGTATGCAGTTGGTCGGCGGAGTCGATGTGGCGACGGTCGATGAGGCGGGGCCCAAGTTGGAGGCGTTTAAGGCGGCAGGCGCCAAGCATATCAATATCCAACTCTGCGACCACGATACCGAGATCCGCAAGGCTGTGCCTGTGGCGCGCGCGGTAATGCAGGCAGGCAAAGAACTCAAGCTGATGCCGGCGATTGAGTGGCATCGCGACACCTGCACGGAGACCCCGGAAAAGGGCTTGGCGCTGGCCGAGCAGTACGAGAAACGCTACAAGGAGAAATTGCGCACCAACTTCGATCATTCGCATCCGGCGATTATCAAGCAATTGCGACCGAATACCTTCTGGGAACGCATCGCCGAGTATCGCCTAGATTTGTTGCAGATGAGCGAGATGATCCACTTCCGCACCTTTACCGGTAGTCATTGCCAGACGCCGGTTACCAATGGGCGTGGTAAGCTCGACGGGGATTTCGTATCCTGGCGCGACAATTTCCTCAAGCACGCGCTCTACAACTGGGTCAAGGCACAGCGCGGAGCGAAAGAGCTATGGGCGGTGGTTGAGCTTGGACCGTTAGGCTCTGGTTATGCGCTCGAGTGTTTTCCGGATGTGTGGAAGGACGCGATCGTCGCGCGTGGCGAGATCGAGAAGGCTTTTAAGGGGGCATTGCGCAAAGCGAGTAAATAAAGACGATTCGGAAAGAAAAAAGAGCGGGGCACTTGTTGCCCCGCTCTTTTTAGTGCTGTGTATCGATGCCCGTAACCGCAGTTGGTTTATCCGGGGCGAGCCAACAAAGTGCCCGGGGATTGGTTGTAGAGTATCAGATTGCTCAGCCTTGGGGATTCATAAAACTGGCAAAGAAGTCGTTACCCTTATCGTCGACGATGATAAAGGCGGGGAAATTCTCCACCTCAATCTGCCAGACCGCCTCCATGCCTAGTTCCGGGTATTCGAGTACCTCGACTTTGCGGATGCAGTCTTGCGCGAGGCGGGCCGCTGGACCGCCTATTGAGCCGAGGTAAAAACCGCCGTGTTTCTTACAGGCTTCAGTAACTTGGCGCGAGCGATTGCCTTTGGCCAACATGATCATACTGCCGCCAGCAGCCTGGAAATCATCGACATAGCCGTCCATGCGCCCGGCTGTCGTCGGACCAAAAGACCCTGAAACATGGCCTTCGGGGGTTTTAGCCGGACCGGCGTAATAGACGCATTGCTCTTTGATGTATTGCGGCAAGCCTTCACCGGAATCGAGCCGCTCCTTGAGCTTGGCGTGTGCTATGTCGCGAGCGACGATGATTGAGCCGGTGAGCGATAGGCGGGTGCTGACCGGGTATGCGCTGAGGGAGGCGCGTATTTCGTCCATTGGACGGTTGAGATCGATTTGTATGACCTCGCCGCCTAACTCTTCATCGCCGATCTCGGGTAGATATTTGGCTGGCTCGGTTTCCAATTCCTCCAGGAAAATGCCTTCGCGGGTGATCTTGGCGAGGATCTGGCGATCGGCCGAGCAGGAGACGGCTAGGCCTACCGGGCACGAGGCACCGTGGCGCGGCATGCGCACCACGCGCACGTCGTGGCAGAAGTACTTGCCGCCGAATTGTGCGCCAATGCCCATGTCCTGGCTCATTTTTAAGACCTCGGCTTCCATTGCGAGATCGCGGAAGGCTTGGCCGTGCTCGTTGCCTTCGGTGGGTAGGCTGTCGAGATAGCGGGTCGATGCGAGCTTCGCCAATTTGAGCGTGTGCTCGGCGGAAGTACCGCCGATGACCAGCGCTAAATGATAGGGTGGGCAGGCGGCCGTGCCGATCATGCGCAATTTTTCATCGATAAAGCTGCGCAATTTCTCTGGGTTTAATAGCGCGCGGGTTTCTTGGAAGAGATAGCTCTTATTAGCCGAACCCCCGCCTTTGGCCATAAACATCAGCTTGTAGGTGTCACCCTGGTCGGCAAATAGTTCGATCTGCGCGGGCAGGTTGGTGCGGGTGTTCTGTTCCTCGAACATGCTCAAAGGTGCGAGTTGGCTATAGCGCAGGTTCGTCTCGTTGTAGGCTTTGGCGATACCAGCGGAAATGGCAGCCTCGTCGTTGCCGTCGGTCCAGACTTGATGTCCCTTTTTGCCCATGACGATGGCAGTGCCGGTGTCCTGGCACATCGGTAGGATCCAACCGGCGGCGATATTGGCATTTTTCAGCATGTCGAGGGCGACGAAGCGGTCGTTGTCGGAGGCTTCGGGGTCGTCGAGGATCTTGCGTACCTGGGCTAGGTGACTTGGGCGCAAGAGATGAGCGGAGTCGCGGATCGCCTGGTCGGCGAGTAGGGTCAAACCCTCGGGCGCGACCTTGAGGATTTCGCGGCCTTCAAATTCGACGACGGAGACATGGTCTGTCGTCAGCAGGCGATAGGGCGT
>DQLG01000268.1 GCA_015660315.1 Candidatus Latescibacterota bacterium | reverse complement strand
GGGTTGAGCGATGGGTTGAGCGATGGGTTGGTTCGTGTGGTGCTGAGGTGGTCCAGGCGTCGCGGTGCGGGGGTCCCGCAAGGGTGGGATATCGCTCGCGACCGGCGATTGTGCGGTGCGTTCAACGGTATTCCTCAACTCGGCAACTTCGCGTTTGAGATCTAGGAGGGCGAAGTAGATTAACTCGCGCTCCGATTGGTCCGGTGTTTTGTTGGTGGGCACCGGCAAATTTCGCGCGGAGGTCCGCGGGTTTTCCAAATTCGGGAAAAGATCTTCGGGTTCAACGATTGCGCGTGGCGCGAGGAAGACTAGATGCTCGATAATGTTGCGCAATTCGCGCACGTTGCCGGGCCAGGCGTAGTTTTGTAAAAGGTCCATCGCCCCTGGTGAGAAACCTTCGAGGCGGGTTTTGTTGCCTTGGCTTAGTTCGCTGGTGAATCGTTCGATCAGTAGGGGAATGTCCTCGCTGCGGCGGCGCAGCGGGGGAATGGCGAGTTCGACGACTTTGAGCCGATGATAGAGGTCGAGGCGAAACGCGCGCTCGGCCACCGCCTCTTGCAAGTCCCGGTTCGTCGCGGCGATAATGCGAATATCGACGGGTATGGTCGTATGCCCGCCGATGCGGGTGACTTCGCGTTGCTCAAGCACGCGCAACAGCCGCACTTGCGCGGCGAGTGACATCTCGCCGATTTCATCGAGAAACACCGTGCCGTTATTAGCCTGCTCGAAGATGCCCTGATGTTGCGCACGGGCATCGGTGAAGGCCCCCTTTTCGTGCCCGAAGAGTTCGTTTTCCAGCAGATTTTCGGGGATGGCGCCGCAGTTGAGCGGGCGCATGGGGTGCTCGCGTCGGACGCTGTAGCGGTGTAGGGCTTCGGCGACCAGGTCCTTGCCGGCACCGCTCTCGCCCGTCAGCAGGATCGACGATACTGGTGTGGGTGCGATAAGCAGGATGCGCTCGCGCAACTGGCGCATCGCCATCGATTCGCCGACTAGCTCGGACCCGCGCAAGAAACGCCCTCGTTCGACTAGCTGGGCCAGTTTTTTTTGTAGCGCGCCTTTTTCGAAGGGCGGAGTGATCTGGTCTTCAAGCGGCGAGCCGCGCAGGAGCAGGTGCCAGCCCTCGTTTGCTTTGCCCAAACCTAGTATGGGCACGTCGCGGAACCCGTCGAGCGCGGTAATACCTGCCGCTAGCGTCTCGTTCGAGAGCGCCAAGTCGAAGGCGACCAAGTCGACTCCGCGCCTCAACAGCGGATCGAGGGTGCCGCTATTGGGCGTGTCGATTACCTTCAGGCGCGCGCCATTGCAAGCGGATCGAAACTCCGCCTCTAGCGTCGGGTGCTGGGTTAGCAGCAGAATGCGATGTCGGGAAGAGGTAGCCATAATTGGATCAGGTCTTCCACGTATCCTCGCGCAGTATCGTGATCTTGCGCCCGTTGCGGTTGATATAGCCCTGGCCCTCAAGGCGCTTGAGAACCCGCGAAACCGTCTCGCGGGTAGTGCCCGACATATTGGCCAACTCCTGATGAGTGGGCCGGCTTTCGATCGTGACGCCATCGCTCGCCTCTGCGCCCTGCTCAGTGGCCAGTTGTAGCAAGGTATCGGAAATTCGACTGGTCACATCTAGCAGGGCCAGGCCTTCAATCTGGCGATCGGTTTTGCGCAGGCGAGTTGCGAGCTCGGCTAAGAGCGCGGAGGCGATCTGCGGCGTTTTGTAGATGAGTTGCAGAAAATCGGCGCGACGCAGCATCAGAAGGTCGGTTTCTTCGATGGCCACAACATTGGCCGAACGCGGCTTGCCGTCCAAGAGTGATAGTTCGCCAAAAACCGATCCCGACCCCAAAAGGGACAGGATCACCTCGCGGCCCTCTTCGCTGACAATGCTGACCTTTACTTGGCCTTTTTTTAGGATAAAGAGCGTGTCGCCCTCTTCTTCGGCGAGGATAATGACATTGTCCTTGCTGAAGGTGCGGGTAAAGGTCACATCCGAAAGGGCTTCCAACTCTTGTTGGTTCAGGCTCTCAAAGAGTGACACATTACGCAGAAAATCGAGATGAGTCATCGGATTTCTCCCTGCCATTGGCGCCTTAGTTACGATTGCCTAAACTGCGGCGCAAGGCAACGATCTGTTCTTGGGCCATCTCCCCTTGGGGGCTTTGGCCCCCTTCGCGGCGCACGATGCGCTCGTAGACGGTGATGGCTGTAGCGTGTTCGCCCAGCGATTGGTGACAGCGCGCGCGCTGGAAATCCGCCGACGTGATCCACTGGCTAAACCCCTTGGCGCCGTGGTAGCTGACTTTGTAGTAGGCTTCGATGGCCTTGCGGTATTCGCCCATATTCTGGTACGATTCGCCGATATAGAATCGGGCTTCGGAGGCGCTGTTGGCTTCGAGCAGTTGTTGGGAAAGCAACTCGTCAAACTGTTCTATGGCTTGGGGATAATGGCCCTTATCCTTGAGGATGATACCCAGTTCAAGTTGCGCGTCGACAGTTTTTGGGTGCTCGGGATACTGGCGCAGGAGCTGGTTGACTACCTGGTGGGCCGCTTCATATTCGTGTGCGCCCTGGTAGCTCTTAAGCAGCTTCCACACCGCGTCCTGGGCCGAGTCGCGGGCTACTTGCGGCGCGTTGAGAACGCGTTTGTAGGCACCCGCGGCCTGCAGGTAGTTGTGCAGCGAATACTGGTAATCGCCTAGGCGCAAATAGGCATCGGCCGCATGCGGGCTGGTTGGATGTTCCTGCACGAAGCGCGATACGGCTTCCAATGCGCGAGCAGCGCCTTCCTCGCTAGGCGCTGCTTTGTTTTGCATCCACAGTGTCGTTGCGACCCGAAAGGCCCCATCATCGGCCCACTCGCCCCCTTTTATTTTTTGGAATGCTGCAAGAGCTTTTTTGTAGTTGCCCGCCCGTAAGTAGTATTGTCCCTCTTCGAGTTGAAAGCGCTGGCTCCATTCTGTCGCTTCTTTAAAGCGTTTAGTGAAGTTCTTGCCCGCCTTACGTCCCTCTTCTAGGCGCTTGAGCCGAAATAGGGCAAGCACGGCTTGTCCGTGCACCAGCGGATCTTCGCTATGTTTTAGTAGGGGCTGATAAATTTGTTGAGCCTGTTTGTAGCGCTCCCGCACAAAGGCGATATGACCGGCCCGGGTCGAGGCTTCGACGGCCAGATCCCCAGACGCGAATTCTTTCCCCACCTGCTGAAAAAGTCGAAAAGCTTCGTCCTCTTGTCCGAGTTGCAACTGCAATACGGCTTGCGCGAAATAAATACTGTCCAAGCCTGCGTCCGCCCCGTCGGTGAGCACTTGTCGATAAGCTTCCAATGCTTCGCCGTGGCGGCCTAGCCGATGATAAGCTTGGGCGATGCGACGGAGAATCCTGCCGCCGTCGTCGGCTGTTGTCGCGCCGGTGACCAGTGGCTGATAAAGCTCGATGGCGCCGGCGAATTCGCCGAGTTGGAAATAGGTGTCGCCTAGGAGTTTTTGCGCGGCGCGGCGTTTGGGAAAGGCCGGATAGCCCCAACGCAGCTCTTGCAAACGAGCGATGGCCTCTTGCGGTCGGTCTTGCGCCAGGCGGATATGACCCAACTCAAAGAGGACCTGCGCTGTCAGCGGGTTGTCGGGATAGTCGCCGAGCAAGCGTTCGAGCGAGTCGGCCGCCGCTTGGTACTGGCCTTTTTGCGCGTGATAAAGACCGGCGCCCAATAGTGCTTGAGGTACGAGCGGGCTGTCGGGTGTGAGCCGACGGAGCTGACGGTAAGCCTCGGCGGCGCCATCGAGGCGGGTAGAGTCGGTGGTCGCGAGCTGACGTCGCGCGTCGCCTAGCTGTAAGAGCGCCTGGTCCAATTGCGGGCTCTGGCCCTCGACAGCTTCGACGACGAAGGCGGCAAAACCCTTTTCTAGTGTAAGTAGGCGCAATGAGTCCGGACCGCTTTCGGCCTGGGTTTCGATAAGGCGAATTTGTGCGCGCTGGGTCCAGGAGTTGTCGCTCGTAGCCTCTGCGGGTTGCCCGGCGAGAATGCGGTATTCTTGTAGTGCGAGGGCGCGCAGCGAATCGGCACGGCCGGGTTGCGCTTCGAGTTGGCGTTGGCGGGCGAGTTTGAGCAAGCTCTCGGCCAGGAAATATTGCGCCTCGCTGCTGTAGTGGTCGTTGGAATAAGCCGCGGCGTAGTGTTCGAAAGATTTAGCAGCGGCCTCGAAATCGTGGTGCTCGAAAAGTACCCGCGCTACGTCTAATTGCGCTAGTTGACGCGGGGTGCCGCTCAACTCGTCGATCCAGGCCTTTTGCAGCGCGCGGTTGAGGTCGGCCTGGTTCATGACGGTGAATTCGCGCAAATACTCAATGCGCTCGCGCACGGCCTCGCTCTGGCGGTCGGCGGGAAAGAGCTCGAGATAGGCGACATATTCGCGTAGCGCGGCGCGGGGTTGGCTGCTTTCTTCAAAGACTTGGGCCAAACCGAATTGCGCTTTGGCGGCGACTTCGCCCTGACCCGATGCCAGTTTGCGATAGAGCGCGATGGCCTCTTCGTAATAGCCGGTTGAGCTATAGAGTTCGGCCAGGTCGGAGCGGACGGCGTCGGAAGCCGTGTCGGTTTCCTGCAAATAGCGGCGATACCAAGTGATCGAGCGGCTGTGGTCGCCGCGCCGCTTGTAGAGCACGCCCAATTCACGTAGTGCGTCCTTGGCTTCAGGTGCGCCATCGATTTGGATCAGCCCTTGGAACATGCCCACCGCCAAGGCGAACTGTCCGGCCCGTCCCAAGGCAATGGCCTGTCCCAAGCGTGCTTTGAGATAGGCCGGGTGGCCGGGTTCAAGCCCGGCGATCAACCGTTCGTAGTGGCCGAGTGCTTCACGTGTTTGCTGGCTTTGGCGTCGGGCGTCGGCGAGACCTAGCAGAGCGCTCTCTTTGAGGGTCGCGTTGCCGATTTTGTCGAAGGCTTTTTGGTAGGCGTCACCTGCTTGGCTAAAGAGGCGCAACCCATAGAGGTGGTCGGCGTAATGCAGATAGGCACTATCGGTCTGCGCTGCCGAGGGAAAGCGTTTTTCCAGCGATTTGAAGCGGGTCTCAGCGGCTTCGCGGTTGCCCAAGAAAAGATCGATGCGTCCGCCGAGCAGTAGGGCACTGGGCGCTTCGGGTGGGGCGGGCTCAGTGGCGATAATTTGACTGAGCAGTTGTTGGGCTTCTTCGGATTTGCCGGCGGCAAAGCGCAATCGGGCCAATCGATAACGGGCCAAGTGCACTTGCGGCGAAGTTGCATAGTCGGCAAGTAGACGTCGATAGGCGGCAATGGCTTGCCGTAAGTCCTGACCCTGCTTATAATTGGCGGCCGCATCGAGCAGTGCGCTAGCGGCGAATTCGCCCGCGCTAAAACGGCGCTGCACCTCTTCAAATGCGCGAGCGGCCGGCAGAAACTGACCTTGCTGCGAAAGGCAAGCAGCCCGTTCGCGCCGCGCGTCGGCCGTACTTAAATGATCGGCGTGTTCTATATAGAACTGCTCATAGGACGGCACTGCCAAATCGCAACGACCGTTTTGACGATAGGCGCGAGATAGCATTAGGCGAGCTTCGGCTAATTGCGGACTGGCGGGATAGTTGCGAATGAAATCGGCGAAGAGCGCGGCGGCTGTAGCATAATCGCCCGCGTCGCGGAAAAGATTCCGGGCTAGTTTGAAGTCATCTTCTTCTGCGTCCGTTTGCGCCGTGCTGGGAGCAGGGCAGCATAGGGCAAGAAGGAGTATTAGACTGTATATATTGACTTTATAATATGCCATTATGTCACTTCTTATCGTTTTATAGTAGAATATTAACGAAATAAGGTCAAGGTACGCCAATGACAGAGGGCCCGCTGGCGGAGAAAGCGTATGGGAAAATAAACTTGGGACTCAAAATCTTGGGTCGTCGTAGTGACGGTTATCACGATATTGTCAGCATTGCTCAATGCGTCGATCTAGCCGATATATTGTATTTTGAACCAGCACCCTCTGATCAACTGACCTGTAATATCGCAGACTTGTCGACGGGTCCCGATAACCTAGTGCGTCGCGCCGTCGATTCATTTCGCGCCCGATTGGACCATCCTATCCGGCATTTTCGCATCCACTTGGAAAAACACATCCCTATGGGAGCAGGCCTAGGGGGGGGAAGCGCCGATGCGGCGGCGACGCTGAGAGCGCTCAATCGCTTTTATGGAGAGCCATTAGATCGCACAGAGCTCGACACGATCGCTGCTGAACTAGGCTCGGATATCCCCTTTCTAGTAGTAGGAGGCACCGCGTTAATGCGGGGTCGGGGTGAGATCCTCGAACCATTGGGCTGGGCCGGCGCGGTCTTTTATGTCTTGGCCTATCCGGAAGTTGAGGTGGGTACGGCGTGGGCTTATGGTCAACTGCGACCTGTCTTGACAGACGATACACCCTATCTTAGATTTACTTCTTCCTTGAGCGGCGGGTGCGTTGATCACGATAGGCTTTTTGAAGTGCTGGAGAACGACTTCATGCCCGTGGTAGAACGCGCCTATCCCATCGTCGCAGAACTTCGTTCTCAACTGGACCGAGCCGGTGCTCGCGCCACGTCGATGTCGGGCAGTGGCTCCACCGTTTACGGTATCTTCGACGACCGGACGACCGCCTCTCAGGCGCAACAAGCGCTGCAAGGGCAAGGTTACCGGTCTTTTTTGTGCCGGTCAATATAGCTTAAGTAATCGAGAAATTTAGGTAGCCCGGTCGTTCAATTGGTAGGACAGCGGATTTTGGGTCCGCTTATCGAGGTTCGAGTCCTCGCCGGGCTGCCAATTAAAATTAGTTTATCGAGGAGATGTTCCAATGCCGCAAGTACCGCTGAAGATCCACGCGCGCCAGCAGGTTTCGCTCAAGGTCGCGTCCCGCGAGGAGCAGGGCAAGGGGCCCGTAGGCCAGATGCGTCGCTTGCACGGTCAGCTGCCCGGAGTCATCTACGGTCACAAGCAGGATGCCGAATACTTCAAGACAGATGCTCATAGCTTGGAACTCATTCTGAGCAAGGGCGGTCAGAATGCGATTATCCTTATCGAACATGAGGAGTCTAGCAAGGAGTCCGAGAAGGCCCTGATCCGCGATATCCAATACCACAAGGTGAGTGGTAATGTGATGCACTTGGATCTTTTGCGCATCGACCCGACCGAAACACTGCGCGCCAATGTGCCGATCGTAACCGTTGGCGTCCCCGAGGGCGTGCGCACCGAAGGCGGGTCTTTGCAACAGACTTTGACCGCGATAGAAATGGAATGCGTCGTCTCCGAGATGCCCTCCGCCGTGGAGATCGATATCACTTCGCTGCTGATTGGCGACAGCTTGCACGTGAGTGACTTAGTGGAGCAAGAGCCACGCATCACCAGCGAAGTGGTGCGCACGATCGTCAATGTATTGGCGCCGCGTCTGATCGTTGAGGACGAAGATGGGGACGAGGAGGAGGAAGCCGCAGATGCTGGTGGCGAGGGCGAAGAAGAAGCCGCAGATGCTGGTGGCGAGGGCGAAGAAGAGTAACCTTGCGGATCGCCCTAGGGTTGGGCAATCCCGGTGCGCGCTATACGTCGACCCGGCACAATATAGGCTTTATGGCGGTAGATCACTTGGCGGCCCGGCGCGGTGTTGATTGGCAGCACCGGGAAGACGCTGTTGCCGAAGTCGCCGCAGTCGAGTTGGGCGGTCAGGAGGTGATGTTGGTCAAGCCTCAGACCTTTATGAACAGCAGCGGTAAGACAGTGGCTGCTCTTTGTGCCCAGTGGCAGACAAACCCGCAAGACGTACTGGTTGTTTTCGACGATTTTCTGTTGGACTTCGGGCGTTTTCGTTTTCGCCGTGGGGGTTCGGATGGCGGGCACAATGGCCTGGCCTCGGTGCTTGAAGAGCTCAACACTCAAGACGTGCCGCGGTTGCGTATGGGGATCGGTTCCCCACCCGAAGGCGGAGGGATTATCGATTATGTGCTGGACTCGTTTTCCCCGGAAGATGAGGTAGAAGACTTGCTCGGATGCTGTGAAAATGCGCTCGAAAAGTATTATGCCGAAGGGGTTGAGGCCGCAATGAACAGTTTTAACGGATCCTGACGTTCCCGTGGGAGGGTAACTATTTTATATGGAAACGTGGACAACAATAGCGCCATTTATAGGGTTGGGCGGATTGCTCTGCTCGCTCTTGCTGTACTCTTATATAAAGAAGGCTCCGGCGGGTACTCCGGAGATGGTGGAGATCGCCGAAGCAATCCACGAAGGGGCGATGACCTTTCTCAAGCGCGAGTATACCATCCTCGCCGGTTTTATCGTCATTGTCTTCGCTTTGCTCTTTCTTTTTATTGGCGCCAATACGGCCTATGCCTTTCTGGCCGGGTCTATATGTTCGATCCTCGCCGGTTATACCGGCATGAACGCCGCCACCCACGCCAATGTGCGCACCGCGCAAGCCGCCAGCGAACACGGCCAAGGTCGGGCGCTGAACATGGCGTTTTCGGGTGGTGCGGTTATGGGGTTGGCCGTCGCGGGCCTGGGGCTCTTCGGCGTCGGGTCATTGGCGATGGCCTTTGGGGTCTGGCACGATGTGAGCCAGGCGTCGACGATTAATGGTTTTGCTATGGGCGCCTCTTCTATCGCGCTCTTCGCGCGCGTCGGCGGCGGCATCTTCACCAAGGCCGCCGATGTCGGCGCCGACTTGGTGGGCAAAGTAGAAGCCGGCATTCCCGAAGACGACCCGCGCAACCCTGCTAGCATCGCCGACAATGTCGGCGACAATGTTGGCGATGTCGCCGGGATGGGTGCCGATATCTTCGAGTCCTATGTTGGCTCGGTCATCGCCACCATCGCCATTGCTGCTACGGCGTCCGTCTCCATGCTCAATATACTTGCTCCTGGCATTTCCGACCCGACGAGCGCCAAACTCGCCTCGATGAGTTTTCCGCTGATCGTCATTACGATCGGTCTGGTGGCGTCGCTCTTCGGAGTGTTGACGGTGCGCGTCATGCAGAATGCCGATCCGGGTGCTGCCTTACGCTATTCGACCTTTGTCTCCGCTGCCTTAATGTTGGCCGGGTCCTGGTGGGTCGCCGGGCAGCTCGGTCTTTCCAATCAGCCGGTTTGGGCGCTGTGCGCGGGTTGCTTGGCCGGCATCGCGATCGGTCTCATAACCGAATACTATACCGGCGGCAAGCCCGTTCGCGATATCGCCGAGGCTTCCAAGACCGGTTCGGCGACCAATATCATCTCCGGCTTGGCCGTCGGCATGGAGAGCGTCGCGCTGCCGACGATAGGGATTGTTATCGCGATTGGTTTGGCCTTCCACTTCGCGGGGCTCTACGGCATCGGCATCGCCGCCGTCGGCATGCTGGCGACGGTGGGGATCACCATGTCAGTTGACGCCTATGGTCCCATCGCCGACAACGCCGGTGGCATCACCGAAATGGCGGGCCTGGGCGAAGAAACGCGTAAGATCACTGATGGCCTGGACTCACTCGGCAATACCACCGCCGCCATGGGCAAGGGTTTTGCCATTGGTTCGGCCGCACTGACGGCCTTGGCGCTATTCTCGGCATACACTTCTGCAATCGGGGCCAAGACCGGTGCGAAGATCGTCATTGACGTGACGGAGCCGATCGTCGTCGTCGGGCTGTTTATCGGCGCGATGATTCCCTACTTGGCCGCCTCGATCACCATGCGCTCGGTCGGCAAGGCCGCCTTCGAGATGGTCGAAGAGGTGCGCCGCCAGTTTCGCGAAATTCCCGGTCTGATGGAGGGCACCGCCAAACCCGATACCAAACGCTGCGTGGATATTAGCACGACCGCTGCCTTGCGCGAGATGATTCTGCCGGGTCTGTTGGCGGTCTTAGCGCCGGTCGTTGTCGGTTTCCTTCTTGGCCCCGTGGCACTGGGCGGCATGCTGGTCGGAGCGACGGTCAGTGGTGTATTGCTGGCGTTGATGATGGCCAATAGCGGTGGGGCCTGGGACAACGCCAAGAAGTATATTGAAGAGGGCAATCTGGGGGGCAAGGGCTCCGATCCCCATAAAGCCGCCGTCGTCGGCGATACAGTTGGCGACCCATTCAAGGATACGTCGGGTCCGTCTTTGAACATATTAATTAAGCTGATGTCGGTGATTTCTCTCGTCCTGGCACCGCTTTTCGTCTGAGGGATAACCCTCAGGCTATAACCGAGAAAGCGTATTCTAATGAAGAACTACGAACTCGTATGCATCCTGGATCCCCAGGTCGGCGAGGGGCAATACGAACAAGCCATCGAAAAACAAGAGACCTATATAAAAGAGAACGGCGGTGAAATCACCCAGACCGATAATTGGGGGCTGCGGCGCTTGGCCTATACCTCGACCAGTCTGAAAAATCGCCGTCAGGGTTATTATGTGATTTTCCAGTTTACCGCCGAGCCGACGGTGATTGACGCGTTAGAGCAGACGATTAAACTCGATGATGGCGTGCTGCGCTATCTGCTCACAGGCGTCGATGGTGATTTTATTCACGTGCCCCAGCTGGTCGCCGATAACTTCCTCGAAGAAGCCTTCGCCCGACCCGCCCGCGGGCCCAGAGATCGGGATCGCGGCGGTCCCCGTCGCGACCGCGACGACCGCGGATCCAGGGACAGAGATGATCGTCCGCCGAGAGAAGCACCCGCTAAGAGCGAGGCGGCCGAAGCACCAGCCGCCGCCGCTGTCGGGGAGTCTAAAGACTCCTGATAGGCATGCGCCGATGCTGATTCTGCTGGGCATAGCGCTGATGTCCTTTTCGCTTCTAATGGGCTTGCGATATGGCTCGCGTGGTGCGTTGCCCTTGGTCGGTTTGCTCTGTTTGGGCGCAGCGTTTTTGCTGGGTCCGGCTTTTGGGCTGGCCCCCATTATGGGTTTGATTGCCGTGCTGAGGATGGAGCAGAAAGAAAGCTACGGCCGCGTCTTGGCCATGGCCTGCACACCGGCGGTGGGATTCAGCCTCTGGCAACTGGTGCAGGCACGCGACCCGGTACACCGCGCAGAGCGGACCACCACCGTGTTAGAGCAGTTTCAGGCGCTGGGCCTGGATCTTGAAGACGGTGGTCAGGCTTTGCACGCGATGGTCGATGCGGTCTTGCGGGTGCAGCCGTCTATCGAGTTGTTGACTCTGCTATTGACCTTTGTCTTGGCGTATCGGTTAAGCCAGACGATAGCCCCGCGGTTTGAGCTGGAGTTGCCCGCCCCGGTGCCCTTGCCTTTGTGGCGGCCTTGGGATGAGTTGATTTGGGTCTTAATCGCAGCGTTGGGTCTGGGTCTTTTCGGCAGCGGACTGATGGCCGATTTGGCGCTCAATCTTATGGTGGTGACGGGGGTCCTTTACGGGGCCCAGGGATTGGCGGTGCTGCGTTTTTTCGCCCAGCGCAAGGGGGTGCCGCTCTTGGTCGAGTTGTCCTTTTATTTGGGGCTGCTCCTCGTAGCGGGTCTGGCTTTTCTGCTCCTGGCGGGGCTGGGGCTATTGGACACTTGGTTCGACTGGCGTCGGTTGCGACCGGCGTCGAGCGAAGAAGAAGAAGCGTAAGCACAAAACGATATCGCAGTTTCTTATTGAGTGGAGGATAAGGCGTGAAAGTAATTCTGATTAAAGATATTGAGAGTCTGGGTTCGGCCGG
>DQLG01000136.1 GCA_015660315.1 Candidatus Latescibacterota bacterium | reverse complement strand
GACAAATAAGACCGTGGGTGTGCGCGCGTTGTCACGGGCGACTGGGCAACAGTTGTGGCGAGTAATGGAGCGTTCTCCTCGCCTGTTTTAGAGGTGCTAGCCGGTCGCGAGCAGTTGGTAGCTCTGAACCGCGAGTCGCTTTACGGGCTTGATCCCGAGAACGGGCAGGTCCTCTGGAGTAAGTCTCTGCCGCATTTTCGCGGTATGCATATCCTCACCCCGACCATCTGGCGGGACGCGATATTTACCAGTCCCTATCGCGAACGCTCTTATATGATAGATCTGTCGTCGGCGGGTGAGGATTGGCGTGTTGCTGAATCCTGGCAGAATAAGGCCAGCGGTTATATGTCATCGCCGGTGGTTATCGACGATCACCTCTATCTGCTCCTGGGCAACGGGCGGCTATAGTGTATCGAGCTGGCGACGGGGCAGTCTCTCGTTGGCGCAGTGGTCGCAGCTTCGGTAAGTATTTGGGCATGGTCTGGCGGCAGGACCGCATCCTCGCGCTCGATGGCGAAGGCACTCTGTATCTTTTTGCCGCGAACCCCGAACGTTTTGAACTGCTGGACGAGCGCGAGGTCGCTGAAGCGTCGACTTGGAGGCACCTCGCGCTCAGCGGTGACAAACTCTTCGTCCGTGAGTTACAGGCTGTTGTCTCGTTGCGCTGGGCACGGGACGAGCGCGCGTCGGCTGATTGATTCGATCTGGGCCGCTTCTTTTGTCTGCACCCTAGTCATTCTTCGTCAATTATCGCATAGGGCAAAAACTAGATCAATATTGCAATTGCAATTCGCAAGTTCGCCCATCCGCAAAAATAATACGCGTCTCAAGCGTCCGGTGATCGAAATCGTTCGGTAATTCGTAGAGGTGTGTGCCCAGGCCAATCGAGGATTCGGCATTGGGGTCGATTGCTGTCAACGGACCGAGGTCGCCGACTTCGACCCGTGTTTTGGGGGAAGCGTCGTAGACATTGATAAAACGCCGCCCCGACGCCTCGTGGAGATAAAATTCGGCGGGTTGGTCTTGTTCGGGCATATAGGCGATAAAACGGCTGCTGATCGCGCCGTCATCATCTACTTCGATCAGGCGGTAGCCTTGCGGCTCATGTCCCCAGTTACAGCGGCTATCGAGGCCATTTTTCCACCAGGCGCCGGCGACGGCGGCGGTGGTCATGATTTCGATATGCTCGACAAAGTGGCGGCAGTTTTCGTGGTCGTGGCCGTGCAGGGTCGCCACGTGAGCGAAGGGCTTGAGCAGGTCTAGGACCTTGTCGGCGTTGGCAACGGCGTTGGTGGGGAAGGCCATATCCGGCTGCTGGCCCATGCGGAAGGGGAAGGTCGTCGACAGCGACACGTGGCTGGCGACGAAGAGCGGGGTTTTCGGGTCGAGGCCGGCGAGATCGTCCGCGAGCCATTCGAGCATGGTCTCGTCGGCGAGCGCGTGCCAGTTGCTGGGATGGGCCTCGGTTGGCTCGAAATAATGGATGGTGTCGAGGATTGCGAAGTGTGCGCCGCCGATATTGGCGCTATTTTGGGCGGTACCGGCGCGTTCGCGGGGCAGATAGCCGCTGCACATCTCGTGGTTGCCGTTGCTGTGCAGAATGGGCACCGGCACTTCTTCGCTCAGTTCGTCGTAGAGGGCTATGGCTTCCGGCGTGATGCCAAGGTCGCCGCCGTTGATCAGTAATTGCGGGCGGTGGCTGAGCATCGAGTCTAGGCAGCGTTCAAAACCCTTGCTCGAATCGCGCCCCTCGCACAGGTGGATGTCGGTGAAGTAGATAAATTTCATGGTGGCCTTTTTTGCAGGGATTGCCAACGGTTATTTTTGCGACCAGACCAACGGCGTCTGCTCGTCGTCGTTGTGCAGGTCGCCGATCTCCATACTTTCAAAACGCTCTTGCGACAGAATATTCTGGATGCCGTTGAAGGTCGCGCCATCGGGCATATAGGCGCAGGTCATCGCCCGGCGGACATCTGGCGTCATATTGGGACCGGCGGCGTGGGCCATGAGTCCATTGTGGAAACCGGCGGAGCCGGCCTTCATCGCGACGGGGACCGGTTCGATCTCCCTAAATTCGGGGTATTGGTCGAAGAGGGCGCCAATGTCGGGGCTGAAGCCGCCCTTGCGCTCGTAGTCGGCCTGTTGATGCGAGCCGGGCAGGAAATACATGCAGCCGTTTTGCACGGTGGCGTCGTTGAGTGCGATCCAGATCGAGATGGCGTCGGGCGAGTGGAAGGACCAGTTGGGCACGTCCATATGCCACGAGGTGGGGTTGCCCCAGGCGGGTTTCTGCAAGGTTTGGTCGTGCCAGACTCGGATGCCGTTGATGTTGGCGAGTTGGCAGAGCATTTCGCCGAGAGTCGGGTTGAGGAAGAAATTCTTGATATCGTTGTTGACTCGCCAGAGATTGACCCGTTGCAGGAATACCCGGTTGTAATAGGTCTCGCTGTCGTCCTTGATGCTCTCGTTGTGCTCGCCGGAAACTTTGTCGCCGCCCATCGTCTCGACACCGGTGTCGACGGCGGCGTTGAGGGCGCTCAATTCGTCGGGAGCAAGAAAATCGTCGACGATCAACCAGCCTTCTTTCTGATAGTGTTCTATTTGAACAGGGGTGAGTTCGGTTTTCATTAGTTGTTGTCCTTTTTTAGTGGTTTTGCATCATTGCCCGCACTTGTTCGCAGTCGATTGCTTCGCGCACGTGCCTGCCCCATCCGGTCATCGATTGCACCAGCACTCCGACCGTCGCTGATTCTTCTAGGATTTCTATCGCATGCGACGAGGTGCCGGTGCCCGCGCCTACGCAGCACTTTGGCGACGGTGCCGGATTGCGCGTCGTCAATCGTCTCTATGGCGTGTTATGGCTGCAGATGCAGCCTGTCGAGCCTTTTATGTCGTCGGCTATTTTCATCAGTCCCTCGTACAGGAAGGGGAAACCGTAGTAGTCTTCGGTCGCCGAAGGTGCGGACCAAACCGGGCAAGCGTCGAAGATAAAGGGCGCGGGCTCGGCTATTTTGAAAAAGGCCATCTGTTGACGGGAAATGCGCAAATCTTGGCCGATGGAAGGGCTAAGCCGGGCGACCCAAGGGCCGGCCGCGACGATCGCGCGGTCAAATGTTTTTTTGTTTTCGCGGGTACTGACAACGATTTCACTGCCTCTTTCGTCGATGGTCTCGACCGGTGTTTCTTCGAGTAGTTGTATACCTTGTGATTTGGCTAAAGCTGCTAAGTCTACCAGCGCCTGCCCGCTGTGCAAATGTGTTGGTCGGCTGCGGGGAAAAGGTGGGAAAGCGGCGGCCGGCCTCGGCTGGTGTGAGCAGTTGCAGGCCGGATTCCCTTTCGCCGAGTAGTTGCCAACTTTGATAGTGTCGGTCGTTCTTGGTAAAATCCTGCAATATATCGAGTTTGCCGGTCTGATAATAGATCGCGCCGCTGAGCTGACAGTGCCAGACTTGTCATTGCTCGGCGGCTTTTCCGAATAGTTCGAGGTGGGTTCCGTTGCAATTGGTGCGGCGGATGATTTTAGACAGGTCGGTGGAGAACGCGCGCGCGCAGGGTATGGTGTCCTGCTCGAAGAGGCAGACCTCGTGGCTGCGTTCGCGCAATGCCAAGGCGGAGGCCAAACCGAAGATACCGGCGCCGATTATACCGATGCGCATCGAGGCTTGTCCGTTCGCTGCATGACTAATAAGGTGTTTTTTGCGTTGTGGTCAGTATACGGGGTTTACACCGCACGAGCAAAGTCGCGACCGTTCGCTAGCGGTTAAATTACAATATTTTAGTTAATGTGCGCGCAGTGATTATGACGATAAAGATACTGTTCCGGCATATGGAAAGCCGCTATATTGTGCCGCAGACGAAACCTATAGGAGGTGGAGATGAGCGAAAAACTGCGTTTGTTGTCGATCGGCGCACACCCGGCCGATATTTTTGACCAGTCTGGCGGTACCATGGCTCACCACGTCGCGCGTGGCGACTGGGTCGGTTGTGTGGTGCTGACACACGGGGCGAGGGTGCACGACAAGGTGATCAGCGATGAAATGTTTCACAGCGATGAGATTCCAGAGGGAGAGAAATTAGAGAAGTTGATGCAGGAACGGGCCGATGTTAAAGCGGATGAAGTGCGCAGAGCCTGCGGAATCTTGGGTGTCGAGGATCTATATTTTTTTGGCGCGGACGACGCGGTGTTGCTGGTGACCGAAGCAATTGTGCGCCGGCTGGCCAAGCTGTTGCGCGAGTTAAAACCCGATATCGTGTTGACGCATTTCCCCAAGGAGGGCGACGGCTTGAGCAACCCGCATGCGGTCTGCGGCCAGATCGCCACGGCGGCGATGTCGCTGGCCGCCGCCGTCGATCCGGGGGACAGCCACCCGCCACACAAGGTCGCACAGGTCTTTTATTTTGGCACCGGGGCGGCGGCCGTGCCCAATAGCGTCTGGGACTCTGAGGGGGGCTATTATAACGATGTCTTTGTTGATATCACAGACGTGGTTGAGAAAAAACTGGCGTCGTTAGATTGCCTGGAAAGCCAGGGTTATGGCGGAGCCTATGCGCGCAAGCGGATTGAGACTAGCGACGGGGCGTTTGGCCTAGCCGGCGGCTGTGCCTATGCCGAGGGGTTTATAAAAGCCCAGGCGGAGACGCATTACCATTTGCCGCTGACCGAGTATGCATTGAACCGGGCGCGGGCGTCGGACCACGAGCAGATCGAGGTGCAGTCGTATAAGATTCGCACCGATTGAGTTGGGTTATCGAAGGTACGCCAATATGGATAATCTAATATTGGGAGGACATCGGGGAAATTGCCCGCTTATGCCAGTACGATGAATGAAGGGGAGGAAGGACTAAAAGGCGGATTATCCACGCCAGAGTCTTACGCGGGCTTTGCTGAACAATGCTTGCAGATCAGTTATAAGGGCTTTAAGATCCATCCATTTATAGGCCTAAGATTCAGGACCATATTGACTTGGTATATGCAGTAGCCGATCGAGTCGGAGGGAAGATGGATTTAATGTTAGATGCAGAATAACTATTATTCAACTTTTTATGAAATGGTTTAGTTTCATACCGATATAGAATGTTTGCAACTGACTTCTGATATTTTTCTTGATGGATATGAGGATGGTTCTGAAGCGGTTGATTCAGATGGTATGGTAGAGGTACCAGATGGACCTGGGATGGGTATACATCGTCTCTTTTACTGCTGTCGTCGAGTCGGCGTTCAGTGGTGATGAGTTCGTTTAACTCCGCTACTTTGCCGGGGTAGTCGCGGGCGGCTTCACTGGTTTCGTGCGGGTCTTTGGCGATATTGAAACGCTCCTGTTGGCGCTCACCTTCCACTGCCCGGTCCGTCAGCTTCCAATCGCCCTGGCGAGCGCCGAGGTTTTTGCCGCCGCGAAAATTCCAATACATGCGTTTATCCGGATCGGCGAATCGTGTATCGAGAGATCGCCCGATCCGAGGTCGGCGGCGAGAATAAAGAGGATGTTGGGGTGCGCGTCATTTGCCGGCGACCAGGTCGTCGAGCAGGATCAGTTGGCCGCCATTTTCGGCTGATGTATTGGCGCCCAAGACGGCGGCGAGGCTATTGATCGAAGGCACATAGGGGCTGCGCGGCATGCTCGGGTCGCCGGCTCGCACCGCTTCGATAAAGGCGCGGGTTTGGGAGAAGAAGGCGCCTCTGGCCTGGGTTTCCCCTTCCCATACAACTGCACCGTTTTCCGTGACCTTGGTTGGGGTCCATTCGATGATCGAGTCGTCGCTGATTACGAGTATCTCGCGTTTGGAGTAGGGCACATTGCTCATCACGCGCGAGACGCTGGCATTGGCGGTTAGGCGTTCTTTGAAGCGATAATTAACATTGTAGACGTGCGGCAGGTTCATTGGCTCGATACGCTCCTCGGGCAGCGACTCGACGTAGAAGGCGGAGACCGCGTCGATATCGCCGAGGAAGTAGCGCAGCAGGTCGACGCTGTGAATGGTGTTTTCGACGAAGGAACCGCCGCACAATTCATAGCGGCTGGTCCAGTAGCGGATCGGCTGGCCGCTGTAGAAATTTTGAATCTGTGCATGGCGCGGGGTGCGTTGCAGAATCAATTCGCGCGTTGGTTCGGAAGAGGGCTCGTAGCGGTAGACATAGCCTACTTGCGTGACAATGCCGGCTTTTTCGATGGCGGCGTTGAATTGCGCCGCCTGCGCGAGGTCGAGGGTCTGCGGTTTTTCGACAAAGAGGGCGATGCCCTTGTCGGCGGCGATCAACAGTTCGTCGCTGTGCACCGCGGGCGGGATGCACAGATAGACCGCATCCAGATCTTCCTTGTCCAACATCTCGTGGTGGTCGGTGTAGCTGGCCTGTGGTTTGTAGATGGCGGCTTGTGTCCTCAGGGTATCTTCGCTCATGTCGCAGAAGGCCTGGAAGACGATCTTGCCCTCCTCGGCGAGGGCGGCGAGGGCGGGTAAATGCGCGTGTTCGGAGATGAAGCCGAGGCCGATACAGCCGACGCGGACGGGTGTCATAGGGTATTCCTTTTTAAGAGGGTATCGCGTTGATGCGGGCGATGAGTTCGGGAGACAGGTGGCGGCCGTCGGAAACGGCGGTCGAAGTTTCAAGTTCTGTTGTATTGGCAGCACCGGTGAGGATCATCGAGACTTGCGGGTCGGAGAGTAGGTAGCGCAGGCCGAGATCGGGTATGTCGCCGGGTTCGTCTTCGAGCAGCGCCTCGACCTTTTCGAGCTTGGGGTAGAGATCGGCGAAACGGCCGGACTGCATCCACGCCTCGCGTTTGGAGCCGAGCAGACCGAAGTGTAGTGGTGAAGCCAGAATGACGGCCACGTCGCGTTCGGTGGCGGTTGGTATCAGCACTTCTTTAGCCGTCTGGACCAACAGATCGTATTTGAGGAAAGTGATCACCGAGACGAAGGCGTCTGATTCCTTGAGCACGTCGCGCATCAGTTCGAGATCCGAACCGGTGAGGCCGATGTGTTTGACGATGCCTTGCTCTTGCATTTCGAGCAGCGCTTCGAGGGTGCGCCCTTTGCCGAAGATGCCGTCCCAGCCGGCCTGTTCGGCCTCGTGGATTTGCACCAGGTCGACTGAGTCGCGTTGCAAACGTTGCAGGCTGGCCTCGAAACCGCGCCAGACGGTGTCGCGGGTGTAATCGTAGGGGCTGGGAAAATAACCGACTTTGGTTGCGAGATAATAGGGTTCGGTCACGCCTTTGAGCGCGTGTCCGAGCACCTTTTCGCTGCGTCCCTGGCCGTAGAGCGGGGCGGTGTCGAAGTAGTTGATACCGAGTTCAAGGGCTCGTTCGACCATGCCAACCCCGTGGGCCACGGGCAGCAAGCCGTATTCGGGCCGGCCGTAAAACCAGGACCCGCCGAGCGATATTTCACTGATCTGCCAATTCGTTTTGCCAAAGCGTCGATATTGCACGGAGCCTCCGAAGTGAGCGGTTAAAGATTCGAGTGATGCGAGTTAACTTAGGCAACAGTGCTTTCCATCGTCAAATTGCTTGACGGGCGAGTCGTCAAGCGGTATGCTTGCGCGCATTGGACTGCAGCTTAGGTGCAGTTTATGGCACTAAATGGATATTGAGTTTTTGTCAAAAACGGGGGGATATGAGGGACAGTAAAGTCTTGCAAAAAATTCGCGCGGGTCGCGGTGTCCGCATTTGCGGCCTGGGGCACTATCTGCCGTTTTTTGTGCGTTACGCCGCCCATAATAGCTATGACGCGATCTGGCTCGATTTGGAGCATCGGGCGATGGATCAGCGCGAGATCCAAGGGCTCTTGGCCATGTGCCATGCCCACGATATCGATTGCATGGTGCGGGCTCCGACGCTTGAACGCACCCGCCTGTATCGCTATTTCGAAGACGGGGCGACCGGTCTGATGATGCCGCTGGTATCCGACGCGGGCCTTGCTCGCGAGATCGTCGAGGCGGTGAAATACCCGCCCTTGGGCAATCGCGGGTTAGACGGGGCGGGTTTGGACGGAGATTTTGGTCTCGACGTATGGCACGAGGGCAGCACCTATATCGATGACGCCAACCGCGAAACCTTTATCGTTTTACAGATCGAAACTCCCGAGGCCTTGGCCAATGTCGACGAGATCGCGGCGGTCGACGGGGTCGACGGACTTTTTGTCGGGCCAGCGGATCTGGGGTTGCGACTCGGCCAGGCTGGTGGCAACGCCGACCTCGACCAGGCCATTGCCCGGGTCGCGGAAGTGGCGCAAAAACACGGCAAGGCCTGGGGCATGCCTGCGGGCACCCCCGAGGCGCTGGCCGCGTTGCGTGCACAAGGGGCACAACTCTTGGCATATGGCGGCGATTTCGCTCTGGCCAAGGTGCTGGCCGATTGCAGCCAGGACTTAGACCGGGCCTTTGGCGAATAGGGGATGGCGAGCATGCATATGAAATTGCCTTCTGGCCGTACTTGGGCGCATCCGGTGTGCGATATGCTGGGGCTGAACCTGACCCACCCCCGCTTTGTGGTTGATGATGTCGACCTTGGAAAAAAAGACGCGAGTGGGTGCCGCGGCGACTTTCCCAAATTCGACGAATGGGGCATCGGCGTGGTGATGTGTAAGGGAGGGGCGGCGTATTACGACGAGAACTACACGCCATTGTGGCGCAAGGTGTCGGAATGGCGCCCGGGCCGCGGCAGCGAGGATATGTTCCTCAGCTTGGCTATTAAGAATCCGACGCAACTGGTGCTGGGGGTGCTCGACCGTTTCTTGCTCAATGTCGAGGCCTATCCCGAGCAGGTGACCCTGGTGCGGACGGCCAGTGATCTGGATACGGCAGCAAGCGAAGGCAAGCTCGCGGTGTTGATGGGCGCCAATCGCAGCGATTGGTTCGGCGACGGTCCGGGCGTGTTACGGATGTTTGCCCGTCTCGGGCTGCGCATGGTCACCATCGGTCAGGCGACGCGCGAGTTGGGTTGGGACGCCTCCAACGAGACTCGTTCGGGCGGAAGAATGACCGAGTTGGGTGTGCGCATGATCCGCGAGATGAACGCGGCCGGCATCCTGATCGACCTAGCCCATAGCAATGATCCCTGCGCCCTGGATGTTATCGAAGTTTCGCAAGTGCCAGTGGTCGATTCGCATTCCAATCCCCGGGCTTTGGCCCCAGATGACAGGGCGGCGCCCGACGAGGTGATGCGGGCATTGGCTAAACGCGGCGGAATACTCGGCATTCCTCCACCGATCACCCGTCCGACGGGTGATGCGCCCTATCAGGCGGTCGAAGCTGCGCAATTGCAGCAAACCGTGGTGCAAGTGCAATATGCGGTTGATATAATGGGGGTAGATGGCGTGGGCATCGGCACGCACTTCAATAGCGCGGTGTTGCCTTGGGTAGTAGAGGGTTTGTTGGATGCAAGTTTCAGCGAGCAGGATGTGGGCAAGATCTGTGGCGGGAATTATCTGCGAGTCCTGCGCGAGATTTTGCCCGCTTAACTGGAGATTGTGATGCGCTATAGTTATATGGTGATCGATTTTCCGACGATCGCTGACGACCTGGCAGCGAACCTGGATTATATCAAGGCTTGCGGCTATGAAGGCGTCGAGCTCAACCTGACGCCAGACTGTCTCGTCCGACTGGACGAGATCGAGCCTTTGCTCGCAGAGCGCGGGTTGGTGGTACCGTCTTTTTTGACGGGCGCGGCGTATCAGGAGGGTTTGTGTCTTAGTGTCGCGGATGCCGGGCGACGCGCGGGAGCGGTAGAAAGATTGTGCAGTTATCTGCCCATCGCCCGTCGTTTCAACGCGATTCTGGTCGTGGGCTTATTGCAGGGTTTGGCAAAGGATGAGCCCGATGTTAGAGTGGCCAACGAGCGGATCGCGGCGGGTTTGCGGCAGGTTGGTTTGGTCGCGCAGGAACAGGGCGTAAAGCTGGTCGTCGAGCCGATCAATCACTTACAAGTCGGGTTCAATAACTCCGTGGGTGAGGTGCGGGAGTTGATTGCGGCCATTGGCGTATCGGCGTTTAAACCGATGGTTGATACGATCCATATGAATATCGAGGAGACGTCGCTGATACAGCCGATCCACGATTGCGGATCGGCGCTTGGCCATGTGCATTTGTGCGAGAGCAGCGGCGGCATATTGGGCAGCGGGCGTATCGATTTTAAAGCGGTATTGGCTGCCCTTGATGCTGTCGATTATGGGGGTTTCGCCTCGGTTAAGGTCTACCGCAAGGCGGGGTTCCGCGAAGCGGCGCAGGAAAGTTTGGAGTATTTGCAGGGCTTGGGCTGACCGGCTTATAGCGCGTTGGGTTTTTCATAGATTATTATCGAGATAATGACCGGTGGTAGCGCAGTTTTTTTAGCTGGCCTATCAGGAGCAATGATGATGGATGCAACAGAAAAGTATCTCTTCGAAGTACATGGCTATTTGCTGATCAAGGGCGCGCTCTCGCCGCAGGAGGTGGCGGCGGCCAATACGGCGATCGATCAGCACGCGGATCAGATCGGTATTCGCGCCAATGATCTGGCGCACGAGTCGGCAACGCTAAGGGGCACACAGGGGCGCGGTGACCTGGGGGGTATGCTGACGTGGGAGAAGCCGCATTGCGACCCGTTTCGGCAGATGATCGCGCATGAGAAATTTGCGCCCTATCTAGAAGAGTTGCTGGGGCCTGGTTTTCGTTTGGAGGGCTTGAGCATTATTACGATGGACGAGGGGGCCGAGGGTTTTTGGTTCCACGAGGGCGGCGAGCCGCTCGACCGCTCGCGCGGTTTTCTCTATCGCAACGGACGCATGTTCTGTGGCATGACCAATATCGCGGTGCAATTGACCGATGTCGGACCGGAGGATGGGGGGTTTGCCTGTCTGCCCGGTAGTCATAAGGCCAATTACCCCTGTCCAGACGAGATTCGGCTCTACGAAGCGCACCAGGATCGCATGGTGCAGATTCCGGCCAAGGCCGGCGACGCGGTGTTATTTGTCGAGACGTTGATGCACGGGGCCATTCCCTGGAGGGCCAAACATCAGCGGCGGTCGGTGATCTTGCGCTATAATCACGGGGTGCAGGGGGAGTCTTGGCTGGGGACCTATACGCCGCCGGATTTTTATGGCGAACTGACAAGCGCGCAGCAGGCGGTGATTACGCCGCCTAAGTATCGAGGGGAAGACAAGGGGTCGCGGTTGTATAAGCCGAGTTAGGGAGGTGCTTTGGTGCTTACGGGCCTTTTGCGGGTGCGTCTCCGCGTATTTTTATTCCCTCGGCCTGGCGCAGGCCACGCAGCAGACTGACGCCCAGGAGTAACAGGATCACGGCGAAGGGCAGGCCGGTGACGATCACGGCCGTTTGCAGGGCCTTGAGCCCACCTCCCAAGAGCAGCACGGCGGCAATCACCCCCTCCAGAATCGCCCAAAAGATCCGCTGGGACACCGGCGGATTGGGATGCCCGCCCGAAGTGATGATGTCGACCACAAAGGAGGCTGAATCCGACGAGGTCACAAAAAAGACCGTCACCACGACAATCCCGAGGCCAGAGGTCAGCGAGGCCAGCGGGAAACGGTCCAGCAGCACGAAGAGGGCCGTGGACACGTTGTCGTTGACTGCCTGCACCAGGCCACCGGCGCTCATCTCCTCGAAGAGGGCGGTATTGCCGAAGACGGTCAGCCAGGCAAAGGTCATCAGCGTCGGGACCAGCAGCACGCCCAATAAAAATTCGCGGATGGTGCGGCCACGCGAGATGCGGGCCACGAAGACGCCGACGAAGGGCGCCCAGGCGATCCACCAGGCCCAATAAAAAATACTCCAGCTGTGTTGCCATTCGGTCTGGCGATAGGCCTCGGTCCAAAGGCTCAGGCGGGGCAGCTGGACGATGTACTGGCCAATATTCTGCACAAAGGCGTCCAAGAGCCGAAACGTCGGGCCTAGGAAG
>DQLG01000764.1 GCA_015660315.1 Candidatus Latescibacterota bacterium | reverse complement strand
TCGGCTCAAGGTGCTGGAAGGTACCTGGTTGCAGAAGACGCTGATTGACGCGCCGATCCGGCCGGAGTATCCCTTTGAGGTCGGGCCGGAGGGGCCGAAGTGGTATGTGCGGCCGGGGGTGTGGATGGGGCTGTATTTGGCGCTGGCCTGTTTTATGTTGTTTGTGGTGTTGTGGTAGAAGTGCTGGGGGACGGAATTGGTGGGAATTTAGGAGATTGATCGACGGTCACGACGTGGGGTTATTCCTGCGGTGGCTGATATCGTTTGCTGATTTCAGCCGCAAAGCTTTTTACCACGTCGCGGCGGTTCCAATCCGCCGGTGCGTTTTTCAAGGCGTCTTCCAAGTCGGGTAGCGCTTTTAACCACATATAGTTGTTTGCGTATAGGTTGGCGCGGTTCCAGTAGATATCCGCGATCAAGGCGGGAGCGTTGTCGGCTTGGGGATTATCCTGCGCCAGGTGTAGGGCGCCGGTAAAAAACGATTCGGCCCCGTCTAAATCGTTTTCTTTGAATAGCTTTATCCCGTATTGGTTGTAAAAGACAGGGTTTACACTATTGGGTGGGTTATTCGCCTGTTCTCTTTCGTGTAGGACGTCGTGGATATCAACCGAAAATGTCGAGTTTATATGGCGAGCCGGTGTGAGCAAATTCACCAACAACGCAAAGGCCGTCACGCCGAGGGCCAAGCTCGGCCTGTGACGCGCGATCAAGACGGGCCCGAGCAATACACAGGGCATCAGCACCGATACGCTACGACTAAAGTCTGCCGCCATAAAGCGATTAATAAATAGGGTGAAGACGACGATAATGGCACCGGCAATTTTCAATTTAATCCCGCGATTCCCATAGGCCAGTAGCACACACGCGAGTACCGGGAGCCAACCCGCTCGCAGCCCGTGCCACAAACCGCTAAGATACGCTTGGTTGTGGAGGAATAACACGTCATAATGGTCTGTCAAGTGCCCTGCCGAATTGGCGTCTTGCGCGAAAACGAGCAATGCCAAGCGAAAGAGCAGGTAGGGCGCGACGACGAAACATGCAAGCCCGGTCTCTCTGAATAATTGCGCGACCTTTCCGTCTTCGGCCCAACGGAAAACCGCCGTGCGCACAGCGAAAGCCAGGGGTAGGCCTAAAATAAACCGTTCGTCAATCCAGGGTGCTAATAGGCAACATACAACTATCGTCGTTTTGTTGCGGATGAAGGAAACGCACAGTAGTCCCATTATATACCAAGAGTCAAAATAGGAGAGCCATCCGGTCGAGACGAAAAACCACGAGGTCGTCGCCGCCAGCATGGAGGACAACAAGGCGAGCAATGTGCTTCCCGTTTCGCGCAAGACGACGTAGGTGGTTAGCCCTAACGCAAGTAGACAGCCGATAAAAGGCAATGCCAAAAGAACAGTTCTTGGAAGATGCAAATAATGGGCCAACAAGGGGAAGAGCAGCCTCCAGCGCATGGCCCGGTTGTTCTCGTTCTCAATGGGGTCGAAAGGGTGCTCGATTTGCTGCAATCTGTAATAGGCCCTGTGCACTTCGGGATTGTAGCGCGCTTGGGGAATATCGAGTCCGCGCCACAATACATAGCGCGGGCAGAAGAAACCGATCCCTATGACAAAAGAGAGCAGGCTTGCGACTGTGATCCATCGCCATTGAAATGCGGGAATCGGCATATATAGGGTTAGAAAGGCGAGAAGGGTTCGGCTTGTTTGTAGGGTGTTGGTTGCGGCAGTGTGTCCATAAGGGCGGTCGTCGTAGGGAAGAGCAGACTGGCTTTTGCGGGGGTGACCGTCAGGACGTGGCCCGTAGTGTGCAGACGTAGGTATTGGCCCTGGTCATCTGCACCGCCGACGGCGAGTGTGTCAATCGTACCTTCTTCGTCTTTTAAGTAGAGCAAGCGCGCTTCTGCGAAGGCCTCTGTTTGCGAAGGTTCGTGCAAGGCTGTCCAGGTGAGGCGCTTTATAAAGTCGGTATAGGCGTAGACGCTGGGCGCGAGACAGACTCTTTCGCCGTCGGGGTAGGTGGCGATCCAATTATAAGTTGGCCCTTGCGGCGGCATGCCGGGTGTGGGGATCTCGATTTCTTGTAGCTCGCGATGCAGCGATTTAAGCGGATAGGCCGGGTCGCCGGCGAAGGTGATTTTTTGCAGATTTTTGCGCGGCAGGGCCTGCGGTAGCATGCGGCGGTCGAGCATTGGCGGGTCGTTGGCTTCGAGCGCGTGCACCGGGTGGGCGTGCAGGTGGAAGACGGTGTCGGCGCCGGCGCGTTGCACATAGGATTCGCTGGAGCGGATATCGGGCGCGCCGCGGCCTTGCAGGACTTCGAGCAAGAGGCGGCCGTTCGCGTCGAGCAGGGCAAAGCGGACGCTATTGGGGCCAAGGCCGTAGCGGGGCAGGTCGCCGGGCTCGGCGGAGACGAAGGTCGCCGGGGCTTGTGTCAGGCTCTTGAGCACGTGTTCAATGCGGGAGTCGAGGGCAAAGGCGCGGTGATAGGCCGGGAAATACCAGATGGAATCCTGCAATATATAGCGCCAGGCGCGCCCGGCGGCGCGGATATCGATCTGGGTAATATCGGCGATGGGGACCGGGGCGAGCAGACGCATCTCGCTTTGTTTTTCGCGCGCTTGTCGCTGATTGTTACGCAGGGCACTTTCGCCGAGCACGAGCACTGTCAATAGGGCCGTTAAGGCGATCAGTAGTCGGGTCATGCGTATCGCACCCGGCGGTAGAGCGCGTAGCCGAGGAAGAGCAATGGGCCGAGGCTGACGACGAGGCCTCGCCATAGGCTCTTGGCTTGCGCGCTTTGGAAGGCGAAGCCGCGCGGAGTTGGGCTGCGCGCCTGCAAGGTCGTCAGCTCTTGGCCGTAGGCCATCTGTGCTATGGCGTTGAGCAGTAGTTGCTGATGTTGGAAGCCCGGGGTCGCTAGGTGTTCGTTTTTGAACATTTCCGAGGAGCCGATCAATAACAGGCTGCCGTTTTCCTTTGGGGCGATGCCTGTCAGTTGTAGCGCGCTGCGGCCTTCTTCCGTTTCGACAAAGCTTGCTTCGGGAAAGGGGCCGTCGAGCAATACGGCCAGCGATTGTGGGCCGGGCAGATAGGTCTCGGCGCTGAATATATCGGGTGGCAACCAACCGCCCTTCCACGGATAGGCCCAGGCCTTGGCCGAGGTGGAGACCAGGGTTTGCGCTGTCAGGCCTTGGTCCGCAAGCTGCACGGGGTTTATCGCAAAGCGATTGCCCCATATAAAGAGCAGATCGCCGAGGCGGCGGGTGATCGGCGAGACGGGGTCGTAGTGTTGGCCGACGGCGCGGATCAAGAAGGGCAGGGCGACCTGTTGTGGGTTGTATTCGCGCACCGCGGTGCGGTTGACTTGGGTTTCAAGACTGAGGTGCGACTGGGTGCGGTCGAAGAGCACCTCGCGTATTTGCTCGACGCCGAAGAGCCGCAGGTAGCGGTCGAAATCCTGGAACTGGGGCTGGGGCCAGTAAACGGTCTGGAAACCGGAGCCGCGGTATTGGCGCTGTTGAATATTGAAGTGCTGTAGCGCGACGACGGCCTTGCCTCCGCGGGCGAGGTGCTGGCTGAGCAGTAACAGGATTGGTCCCGAATCGCGGCGCGGCTGCATCCACAACAACACGTCGACATCGGGTGGCATGCTGGGTTCGCGGGGATTGATATACTGGACGTCGTAGAGATAGTCGGCGAGCAGAGCCTTGAGGTTACTGTAGACATCGGTGCCGCCGGGCGGGATCAGCCCTTTTTTGTGAAAATCTTCCAGGGCTTCGGCCGGCGATAGCCGGGGCAGGTCGGAGATGACGGCGACGCGTATTTTGCGCCCGTTCTGCAAGTTGCTGTTGGCGGCAGCGAGCAGGAATTCGAGATGCGGCAAAGTCTGATTGTCGAGACGCGGGATGACCGTCTGGCGTTGCTTGTCGGCCAGTTTTAAGCCATTCCATACATACTGGGTGGCCAGTGTGTCGTTGAGGATTCGTTCGATTGGAAAGGGCGCCAGGCCCGCGTTGACCAGCGCCGAGCGCGCGGCGGACGGCAAGGCGTCGGGGCGGGTCACGCGCAGGGCGATGTCGCGTTCTTCGAAGAGGCTGCGAATATAACTCTCGGCATCTTTCAGGGCCTGCGGCATGGAGGCTCTGGGCGTGGCGACTAGTTCGGCTTGCAGTGCGGTTCCCTGTAATAGGTGGCCCAATAGCGGCGAAGGCGTATTGAGCTGGTCGGCGGTCAGGTCGAGATAGGGGCCGCCGCCGCGCCAGATTAGACCGCCGAGTAGCAGGACCAATAAACCCAGGCCGACGGGTTTGCCCCATTGGCTGTGCGACAAGGTCGGGATGCCGTCGCGCAAATAGCGCCAGGCGCCCAAGCCCAAAAAGATCAGTGGTACTAAAAAGACGGCGAGGAAGCGCCAGAAGAAACGCGTGGCGGCGCTGAGTGGGAGCAGGCGTTGGGAAGTGGGCTTTTCTATGCGGGCGCGCACCAGGCGTTTGGGCTCACCATAGGTGCGTACGAGGTTGTTGAGGAAGATGCGGTGCGCGTAACCGGGTTGGTTAATAATGCCGTCCTGGAAAGGCGCGGCGCTAGCGAGGACGAAGAGTTGTCCCTGCCAGGGGTCGTGTGGTTTGAGCTGGACGATCAAGTTTTGTTTGGGCACCGGCAGGCCGTCGGTCAGGTCGGTGTTGGTGAAAAGACCCGACGGCAAGGGCAGGACGCGGGGGCTTTCGGTGGTGGTACCGATGATTTCCACCTGGAAGCCTTTGGCGTGCGCTTTTTGCGGG
>DQLG01000315.1 GCA_015660315.1 Candidatus Latescibacterota bacterium | reverse complement strand
GGGGACGCGGCGCGGGCGATTACGGGCGATGTGGTGTCGGTTGATGCGGGTTGGTGTGTGAGCTGATGAGAGGAGCACTTTGATGAAGGATTATGTTATCGGTTTTGATGTGGGCGGGACCCGGCTTAAGAGCGGCGCGGTGACCCGAAGAGGCAAAATGATGGCGCCGGGTATTAATCCGTCGGGTTTTGCGCTGGGCATGGGGAATTTGCTCAAGGCGTTCAGGGGCGAGGTCGCGAGGATATCCGAGAAATTGGGCGGCAAGCCGCAGGCGATTGGGCTGGGTTTTCCCGGTGCGGTAGACCCAGAGGTCGGTGTGGTGTATTTGCCGGGCAAACTGAAGGGGCTCGAAGGCTATCCGATCGTCAAGCGGTTGGCCAAGGCCACTGGCGTACCGGTTATAGCCGACAACGACGGACGGATCTCGATTTATGCCGAACGCCATTACGGCCTGGCGCAGGACCAGGACTGGGCGGTGTCGATTACGCTGGGTACCGGGGTCGGCTCCGGGGTCTTGCTCGACGGTAAAATTCTGCGCGACCCGCACCTGCAATTCGGGACGCAGATGAGCCATATCGTGATGCAGGCCAATGGTGGCCGGTTGTGCATCACCAACGCGCGTGGCACCGCGGATATGATGTGCTCGGCCACGGCGCTGGCGAATCAAGTCCGGGATGGGCTTTCGCGCGGTATTCCCTCGGTGTTGAGCGACGCGTATTTCAAGGATGCCGACTCGATCGATTTCAAGGCGGTGATCCGCGGCGTCTCGCGCAAGGACCGGCTCTGTGTCGACGAGTTACAACACTGGACCCGCAATCTGGGTTGGTTGCTGGTGAGCGCGGTGCATGTCTACGCGCCGGAGCGGATTATCTTGAGCGGTGGGGCGACGAACGCGGCCGAGCATTTTCTCGCACCATTGCAACAACACGTTAACGAACATTTGTTCCGTCACCCGGTGGGCGAGGGCGTGCCAATCATGCTTTCCAAACTGCGCAATCACGCGGGAGTTTTGGGCTCGGCGGCATTGGCCTGGGAAAAGGCGGATGGAGATAAATTATGAAAGAACGACCGTTGCGCACGACTGTTATTGGTTCCTATCCCTTCCCCAGTTGGCTCGAACACGCTTCAGCGCATTTAGACGCCTTTGGCCCGGACGATATCGCCGAGATGCAGGACGACGCGGTCGTCGCCGCACTTGGTGACCAGATACGCTCGGGGCTCGACGTGGTTACTGACGGCGAGCAGACGCGTTTTGATTTTAATCTTTCGTTCTACGGTTATATCGAGGGCATAGATCTCGAATCGGCACCGCCGAGGCGCTTTGGCCCGCCGGCGCACGACCAGCGCGGACGTCACGCGATAACTGGGGAATTGGTGGCCTCGCGCGGTTTGGGCGCAGTGGAGGAGTTCGAGCGGCTCAAAAGGCTGGCGCCGGACGGGCCGACGCTCAAAGCCAGTGTGCCGGGGCCGTATACGTTGAGCGGGCGGCTGTTGCCGAATGATCAGTATCGGGATCGTTGGGCGGTGACCGAGGCGCTATTGCCGATGGTGCGCAGGGAGTTAGAGGCATTGGTCGCAGCGGGCTGTACTGAGCTGACGGTCGACGAGCCGTCGATGAGTTGTTATGCGCACCGCGAAGACCCGGCACGCTTTGTCGAGATCTTCAACCGCACGGTTGAGTCCGTCGCGGGCAAGTGTCATCTGTCGACACATTTGTGCTTTGGCAACTTCAAGGGGCACGCGGTGGGTCTGCGCCATTACGCGCCGATGTTCCCGGCCTTTATGGATATGAACGTGGACGAGATCCATGTCGAGATGGCCAGCCGCGAATACGCCGAGTTGGAGGTGATCGGCAAGATCGCGGAGAGGACCGATGTGGCGGTGGGGATTATCGATGTCAAGAGCTACTATATCGAAACGGTCGAAGACATCGCGGCCAGAGTCGAACAGTGTTTGCAGCACGCGCCGGCTGACCGGCTTTCTTTTGCGCCCGATTGCGGACTGAGCCAGACGGCGCGCTGGGCGGCGAAACGCAAGTTGGAGAATATGGTCGCGGGGGTGCAGGTCGTGCGGGAGAAGATCGGGTGCCCTTGATCGAGGCGGTGCAGAAAGACCAGGTGTTATTAGATGATATCGCATCGCGGCGGCATGGTGGGGATTTGTCGATTTGGTGGTTGGGGCAGAGCGGTTTTCTGGTGCAGTGGCAGGACCGTCACCTGCTCTTTGACCCCTATCTCAGCGATTCGCTGACGGTCAAATACGCCACTACCGACAAGCCGCATGTGCGTATGACGGAGATTGCCGTCGACACAGCGCGGTTGGAATTTGTAGACCTGGTTACTTCGACGCACAATCACACCGATCATCTCGACGCCGAAACGCTTTTGCCGTTGATGGCGGCTAATCCCGAAATGCAATTGCTCGTGCCCGAGGCGAACCGCGCCTTTGCCGCCGAGCGCTTGGCTTGTGATCCGGCCTGGTTGGTGGGCATGGTCGACGGCGGCCACTATGAGGCGGCAGGATTCGCGGTGGAGGGTGTGCCGGCGGCGCACGAGGAACTGGAGATCGACGCCGAGGCGCGGCACAAGTTTATGGGTTATGTCGCCCGTTGCGGCGAGTGGACGATATACCATAGCGGCGATACGATGGCCTACGAGGGTATGGAAGAGCGGCTGTCGGGCTTGGGTATCGATATCGCGCTATTGCCGATTAATGGTCGCGCGCCGGAGAGGCGGGTGGCGGGCAATCTTTTTGGCGAAGAAGCGGCGCGTTTGGCGCAAGCGATCGGCGCCCGTGTGGTCATTCCCTGTCATTATGAGATGTTCGAATTTAACACCGCGTCGCCGGAGGAATTTTCGCGAGAGTGCGAGCGGCTCGGCCAAGGTAGTCAGGTGCTGCACTGCGGCGAACGCTGGAGCAGCGAGGAGCTAGTGTCATGAGCAAGTGGAAAGTCGCTGCGATCAACTTCGCCCATATGCATATGGGCGACAACTTGCGGATGGCTTTTGAGCACGAGGATGTCGAAATTGTCGGTCTTTGCGACGAGCAACCCGAACGCATGCAGTCGGCGATCGAGAATTTTGCGATTCCATCGGATCGGGTTTTTAGCGATTATCGCGAGTGCTTGCAGAAGACGGAGCCGGATATCGTCTTGTTGTGCCCTGCAACTGCCGAACACGGCGAGTGGACCGAGAAGATCGCGCCCTTCGGCGTGCACATCATTATGGAGAAACCCTTTGCCGCCACGCTCTACGAAGCCGACAGAATGCAGGTGGCTATGCGGGGCATGGGCAAGCTATTGGTGATCAACTGGCCTTTAGCCTGGTATCCGCCGCATTGCACCGCCAGGCGATTGATTACAGACGGTGAGATCGGCGAAGTGCTCGAGGTGCATTATTACGATGGCAACCGCGGGCCGTTGTGGCACGTGGCCGATAAGGTCGAGAAGACGGCGGCGGATGTCGAAGCGGGCAAAGCGGCGAGTTGGTTTTATAAGAGAGATTCGGGCGGCGGCTCTCTGCTGGATTATCTCGGTTATGGCGTGACCTTGGGAACCTGGTTTATGGATGGTCGCGCGCCGATAGAAGTGACGACCACGGTCGACCAGCCGAGCGGGCTCGAAGTGGACGAGCACAGTATCACCGTGGCGCGCTATGCGCAGGGCTTGTCGAAATTCGAGACGCGGTGGGGCACCTTCACCGACCCGTGGACTTTGCAACCGCAGCCCCAATGCGGCTTTGTTATCGTCGGACGCGAAGGCACGATCAGCTCTTATGATTACGAAGAGACGATTCGCGTGCAGACGCGGGCGAATCCCGAAGGTAAGGTGAGGCCGGTCGATGTATTGCAGGCACCTTTTCAGAACCCGGTCCAGTATATGATTCACTGTATCGAAGAAGGTCAGCCGATTGAGGGTCCGCTCTCGCCGGGTATGTGCCGCATTGGCCAACAGATCGTCGATACCGCGGTACAAAGCGCGGAACAGAAGTGCACCCTACCCTTATTCGAATAAGATGGCAGACGAGCAAGACAGCGGCTACGGTCGGGGGAAAATTGGGTCGGAAGATGAGGTCGCAGCCCCGGACCTGCCCTACCAACCGCGCGACCCGGAATCTTATCGCCCGGCGATAGGTCTGATCGGTTGCGGCGGCATATCCGAAATGCATCTGCGGGCGTATAAAAACGCCGGTTATGAGGTTGCGGCATTGTGCAGCAGGGACCGTGCAAGGGCGGAGGGGCGGCGCGATGAATTTTATCCTGAGGCCGATATTTATCTGGACTATCGCGATCTGCTCGCGCGCGATGATATCGAGGTGGTCGATATCACGCCGCACCCGGAGGAGCGGGTGCCGATTCTTGCAGCGGCGATTGACGCCGAAAAGCATATTCTGAGCCAGAAGCCCTTTGTCGTCGACCTAGATGTTGGTGAGGCGTTGGTGGCGCGGGCCGATGCGCGGGGCGTGAAAATGGCGGTCAACCAGAATGGCCGCTGGGCGCCGCATTTTAGTTATATGCGACAGGCGGTGGCGGCCGGACTAGTCGGCAAAGTGCAGAGTGTGCAATTCGCCGTGCACTGGGACCACAACTGGATCGCTGGTTCGGCCTTTGACGAGGTAGAGGACCTGGTGCTCTACGATTTCGGGGTGCACTGGTTTGATATGGCCCTCGCGCTTTTGCGCGACGAGAAACCGCAGAAGGTTTATGCCTCAGCTAGACGTTTTGCCGGGCAGAGGGCCAAGCCGCCGCTGCTGGCGCAGGTGGCGATTGAATGCGCCAGCGCGCAAGCGTCGATATTCTTCAATGGCAACACTCGTCAGGGCCAGGAGGACCGTACCTATTTGGTCGGCAGCGAAGGGGCGATCGGTGCCTACGGTGTAGACTTGACGGCGCAGGAGGTCGTGCTTTACACGGCAGCAGGTATGGCGCGGCCCAAGCTCGTGGGAACATGGTTTGAACAGGGTTTCCATGGGACTATGGCCGAATTGCTTTGCGCGATCGAAGAGCGTCGTGAACCACTTAACGGTGCCCGCGCCAATCTCGAAAGTTTGGCGCTCTGTTTCGCGGCGGTGGAGAGCGCGCATCGGGGCGAATCGATTGTGCCAGGCACAGTGCGGGCTTTGCCTGTTTTTTGATTTGCCACGCTAGGAATATATATTATCGGAAAGGGCCGTATTCGAAGGTAAGCTCGATGCGGTTTTTTTAGGGCGAAGCCAATATACATTTCGGGCTATCTTTTTAGGCTTCGAGGTGTCGTTTCCGTTCGCGCCATCAGATACGCGCATCAGTTCATGCGCTCGAGCTTCCAAACATCGCTTTCCATATTATTTCCGGCGATGACCCACAGAGCGTCTTGATAGATGCAGACGCTGGCGGCGTGTCGAGGTGCCCATGGCACGTCGGGTAGTTCGTGCCAGGTCTCGCCGTCGGGCGAGTACCAGACATCGTTGAGGTTGTCGGTGCCGTTGTGCCCCTCCAATACCCACAGCTTATCGTCGAAGACCGCTACTTCGTGGTAGTCGCGCGGCGGCCAGGGCGCCTGCTCGTTGTGGCATTGCCAGTGCACGCCGTCGGCGGAGCTCCAGATGTCGCGGTAGTAGATGCGATCGGGTTTGTCCGGTGTGTCGTAGGTGCCGCCGCCGAGAATCCAGACACGGTCGTTGAAGATTGCGCTGCCGCCGATCATGCCGCGCGGTGTCCAACGCGGCTCGGCCGATTCGAGCCGTTGCCATTCTACGCCGTCTTCGGTGTTCCAGACGTCATTGTAGTAGTGTTGTTCGGCCGGGGCGAATTGCGGCAGGGTTTGGCCGCCGAGGATCCAGATTTTGTCCTGAAAAACGAAGGTGTAGTGCAATACGCGCTGTGCCCAGGGGACTTCGTTATTGATAAGATCCCATTCAACCCCATTGGCCGAAGACCAGACGTCTGATTGGTAGTGGCCTTGGTTGCAGTCGCCGCCGACGATCCACATGCGATCCTTATAAACAGCGTAACCGGCGGTATGGCGCCCTTCCCAATCGGCGGCGGGGTCGTAGCTGTTGGTATAGGTGTTGTCTTTGTCGAGCGTCCATTCGACCCCATCGGCCGACGACCAGACCTCGTTGTTGCAGACGCGGGGGAAGTAGGTCGTATCGTCGGGATTCCAGCCGCCGATGATCCATATTCTGTCGTTGTAGACCAACGCGCCGGCCCCGTCGCGGGGGGCAAAGGGGGCCGCGTCGGTGAGTTGCGTCCATTTATAATTCGCTTGGCTCATCTTTGTTGCCTATGGGTGGAGGAGTAGTGAAGGCGTTTGGCGTAAATATGAATGCCGAACGCGTAGAGACCAAATGGCATTTTATTGTTCTGCATCGATGGTTTTGCCCATAACCTCCAGATTTGTTAAATCTTGGGCCAACTCGGCGCCGATCCAGGACGAAATTGATCGGCCGGTGCGCTGGAACTCAAATGCGGATTTGTCCGCAGTGGCTAATCGACCGGTGCGGTTGTGTTTTGCGCTGGGCAACGCGGTTATTTATGCATTTCGTTTTAGGGGAGTATACACATTGTCCGACGAGACCTTGGAACTGACAGTGGAACAGAGGCGGCAGTTTGATGAGGATGGTTTTTTTCTCGTTGAAGATGCGCTGGAGCCCGATGAGGTTGCGGCGCTATTGGCCGTAATCGATGCTTTTTATGTTCGTTTCGCCGCAGAGCGTGCATTTGGGCCGCACGAGGCATTGCAGATGCGCAATATCGTCGCGGCCGACCCGCTGTTGAAGGAGATGATGGAACACCCGCGGATCTTGCCGCTGGTGGTGGACCTGATGGGATTCAATATACAATTACGCACCTCGCATCTGGATGTACGGCCACCGATGGAGCAGGAGCACGGCGAGAAAGTGCTCGGTTCGCCGGAGAGCTTTTTCTCTTGGCATGCGGACGGGCCGAATTTCGGTTGGCCAGAAGTCGACGGCGTCTTGCCTTTTATGGAGATGAAGGTCGGCTACTATCTGACGGATCTCACTGCGCACAATAGTGGCGCGATTTGTGTGGTGAGGGGTAGCCATCGCACCAGCCCTTGGCTCGACGGACAGCGGGAAAAGGGTGCGGACCCCGAGCGCATCGTCGAGGTCAATGTCAAACCCGGTACCGCGTTGGTGTGGCGCACCGCACTCTGGCACTGCCTGACGCCGAACCTGGCGGGCGATGCGCGCAAATGTCTCTATTATGGTTATCATCACCGTTGGATGCGCTCTTCAGATTTTGACCACCAGCGGCCCGAGGTGCTTGCAGGATGCACGCCCATCCAGTTGCAGCTTTTGGGCGAGTTGGGCACGGGTAAGGACAATTACACCGGTGACGATCCGGAGATGCATCCGGTCTCGCGTTATTGGCGGCCCCAGGATGAAGATATTCCGCTCAAGGCCTGGGCCGAAGGGCAGCGGCGATGAGCGCTATTTATCTGCTGGTGCGCGCCGATGATATCGGCATGGCACATAACGCCAACGAAGCCTGTATGCATACCTTTCGCGAAGGTATTGCGCGATCGGTCGAGTTGATGGCGCCGTGCGCGTGGTTTATGGAGGCGGTGCGATTGCTCGACGCGTGTCCCGAATACGATGTGGGCGTACACCTGACGCTGACCAGCGAATGGGAAAATATTAAATGGGCGCCGCTGACCGCCGCGTCGAGCTTGGTGACGGATGCGGGTTATTTCTGCACGACCCTGCGCTCGCGTAAAGAGGGCGTTAAAGGGTTGTTAGATCTCGATTGGGATATAACGGAGGTCGAGGCTGAATTGCGGGCGCAGATCGAGCGGGTGCTCGTGCATGTGCCACACGCCTCGCATTTGAGCGGGCATATGGGCTTGATGCGGGTGGACGAGCGAATAGGGGTGGTATGCAGCAAGCTGGAGGAGGAATATGGGTTAGGTGTTGATATGGAGGGGTTTGAACGCTTTGCCGGTTTTGGGTCGCGCAGCCAATCGTTGGTACCGGAACAGAAGGTGGAGCTGCTGCGGGAAAATTTGCAACGCCTTGGATGGGGACGATGGCTCTTTATCGAACATCCGGCTTTCCAATGCGCGGAGGCTAGGGCGCTCGGTCATGCCGGATATGATAATGTGGCAGTGGATCGGGAGGGGGTTGTCCGTGCTTGGACGGATAAACGGGTCCAGGAAATCATTCGCGAGCGAAATATTAAACTGGTCAGTTATGCCGACGTGAAGAAAGGGCTGGTCTAGATGGATACGAGTTGTCTGCAATATGCTCTGACCGAAGAAGAACGTCAGCAATTCGAGATGGACGGGTTTCTGGTCGTTCGCGACGTGTTGCCTGCTGAGAGGGTTGCGGAGTTGATACCGGTGGTCGATCGTCTCGATGCCGAGTATCGGCCCAAGATGGGGCTGGCAGATATCGAGATGCTCAATCTATTCGACTTTATCGGCAAGGACGCACTTTTTTTGCCCTTACTCGACTGGCCGAACACCTTCGCCAAGGCCTTTGGGATATTAGGTTGGCATATACAGCTCTACCATTCGCATATGATCGTCACGCCCCCCTTAAATGGTGCAGAGCCCAAACGCAAAAGGCTCGGTTGGCACCAGGACAGCGGTCGGCTCAATATGGATTTCGAAACCGAGCCGCGGCCGAGGGTATCGCTCAAGGTTGCATTTTTCCTAACGGATTGCACGGACACTGACCGCGGTAATTTTCACGCGGTGCCCGGCTCACATCTGCGCAACGCGGTGGAGATGCCCGCTGATGGGGACGCCGACCCAGCGGGGGCGGTGCCGATACGGGTGGCGGCCGGCGACGCGGTGTTTTTTGACCGGCGGATTTGGCATGCGGCTGGCCACAACTATTCACCCAACGCACGCAAAGTGCTGTTTTATGGGTATAGCTATCGTTGGTTGCGGCCGCGCGACGATATGACCGTTGCACATTTAATGGATCGTTGCGATCCGATCCAACAGCAGTTGTTGGGCGCGGGGCCGAGCGGCGGGCACGGGTATACTTCGCCGAAGGAGGAGGATGTGCCGCTGAGAGAATGGATACGCGAGCACTTGGGCGAAGAGGCGGTGATCCGATGAGTGGGCCAAAACGGATCGCGCATCCGGACCTGGTACAGTTTTTCAAAGACGCGCTCGGCGCACTCGGCGTACCGCCGCATGTGGCCGAAGTTGAAGCGCAGATTGGCGCTGAGGTCGATCTGTGTGGGGTGCATACGCATGGCGCGAGATTATTGCCGACGATGATCGAGCATATTCGCACGGGGCGTACCAATGGTGCGCCGGAGTTGAAGGTGGTCGTGGACTATCCGGCCTCGGCGTTATACGAGACGGATCGCGGGATTGGCCGTTATGTCTCGGCGGTGTGCATGGACAAGGCGGTGGGCAAGGCGCGCGAATACGGGATCGGTTCGGTGGCGGTGCGCGGCGTGGCGCATTGGGGCCGGGCGTATAGCTATGCGCTAAGAGCGGCCGAACAGGGCATGGTCGGGCTGTGTTTCACCAATGCCATCGTCAACTTCGCCGCTTGGGGCACTAGTGCCCCTTCGTTGGGCAACAATCCGATCGCCATCGGCGTGCCGGGCACGGAGCCTGTGGTATTGGACTTGGCGATGACACAGTCGTCGGTGAGTCGGGTGCGCATGGCAGCGGCGGCTGGTGAGCGGGTGCCATTGGGGTGGGGATTAGACGCTGCGGGCGAACCGACCGAAGATCCGCAGGCGATTATCGACTCGGGC
>DQLG01000762.1 GCA_015660315.1 Candidatus Latescibacterota bacterium | reverse complement strand
CAAATCCTCAATCTCCTGCAAAGGCTGCGTCGCGACCTCGGCCTGACCTACCTGTTTATCGCGCACGACTTGAGTGTCGTTCGCCATATCGCCGACCGCGTCGCGGTAATGTACGTGGGAAAGATCCTCGAGATGGCGCCGGTCGACCGGCTCTACGCGCAACCGGCGCACCCCTATACCGAAGCCTTGCTCGCCGCCGCACCACCACCCGACCCAGAGCGCCGCGAGACCCCTTTGTTATTGCCCGGTGAAGTAGCGGACCCTGCGGCCCCGCCACCGGGCTGTCCCTTCCACCCGCGCTGCCGCCACGCACAAGAAACCTGCCGAAGCGAAGTACCGGTCTTGCGCGAAATCGCCCCTGGCCACCAGGTCAGTTGCCATCTGGCCGACGAACTCAATCTGCAGGGAATGCAGTGAGTCCGCTGAAGATCGGCTTGGTTTTATTGGTGCTGATCAGTGCCATCTGCAGCCTACTGCACAAGGAGCTTACCCGCGTCTACCAGGTCATCACTCTTTTCTATCCCGACCGCATCGTCAACAATTTTCGTAAGATGGACGCAATATTTGCCGCTGCCGCCATTCACCGGCCGGCCGTCTCACACACCTTCGCGCGCCAACCGACCAACCTGTCGAAGACCTATTTAGCAAGAAAAAAAGACATTGCCACCTGATTCGATGAAAGCTGGACGACCGGCTTAGTCGTAATTCAAAACGAGGCCATCGCCGCACAAGCAGCATGACTTAAGACCACAAAATCCAACCATTTGTTTGCGGGATGCCAATTGCCCAAAGAAAACAACCGCAAAACCACCCTTAAATTCGCACAATATTTCCAGCCACCGTCGACTACACGAGGAAAAATGGCCAAAAATAAAAAACTGCAAATCGCCTTCATCGGCGGTGGCATGATCGCCAACGCGCATATGAGTAATTTTCATGACGACCGCCGCACAGAGATACGCGGCCTGGCCGACCTCAACAAAACCGCCTTAAAAAATGCGGGTGCTGAATACGGGATCCCCCACCTGACCACCGATTATAAAGCCCTGCTCAAAGACCCGGGAATCGACGCCATCGTCGTCTGCACTCCACCCGGCCTACATTGCAAAATCGGCATCGACGTATTGCGTGCAGGCAAACACCTGATCATGGAAAAACCGCTGACACGCACACCAGCCGAAGCCCGCCGCCTGCTCAAAGAAGCCCGCAAGCACCCACAGTTATTGGCCACCGGCTGCTCCTGTCGCCACGCGCGCCTACAGCCCAAATACCCCTTTATAAAGAAACTGATCGACTCTGGAAAAATCGGCGAGGTCTACTTCATCCACCACCGCGCCGTCAGCCGCCAGGGCCGCCCCGGCATTGAATACCATCCGACGGCCAAGTGGTTCCTCAACCGCGAAGTCGCAGGCGGCGGTCCCTTATACGATTGGGGCGTCTACGACTTGTCATTCCACCTCGGCATACTCGACGAGCCCGAATTTAAAAGCTGTGAAGCCTTCTGTATAAATGGCCTCGATAAGGTGCCCGCCGGCACCAAGACGTTCACCGTCGAAGAACACGGCGGTGCCCTGCTTGTCTTTAAGAACGGCCTCAAATACTACTGGGAACGCGCCAGTAATGCCCACCAGGACATACCCAACCAAACGAGCATCTACGGCACCAAGGGCGGCCTGCGCTTCACCTACACCTCCTTCGGCGACGTGCACGAGGTCGAGCATTTCTATGTCGGCAACAACGGCAAGGGTCAGGCCAAAAAGAAGGTGCTGAAGGTCAATATGTCGCGCCACGAAAAGGGCGATATGTACGCCGTAGGCCAAGCGATGATCAAAGCGCTGCAAGGCAAGGGCCCGGTGCCGATGCCGCTGGAGTTAGAGCTGAAAAACCTCGAAATACTCGACGCGGTTTATAAGGCGGCCGACTGGCCTTAACCTCAGGCTCAATACCCAGAAGCCCCGTGCTAAGCAACAAATCGTATGGGGCTTTTGTACGGCTGGCAATCTATCTCTAGATGGAACGATCAGACCGAGGAGGAACTCTACGCTCATTCTCACCCGACATCTCTGTCGGACTCCGAGGGCTAGCCGCTAGCAGTTCCCCCTCGGCCTGACCTCAGGAATTTTAGGTATTTACAGCCAATATTTAGGGTACTGGCGCTTGGGATTATTAGACAGGTTGTTTAGCAATAGAGCGACGAGTAACAAAACAACAGCCCCGGTTCCAATCGGCGCCCCTACAAACGAATATCCCATATCCGTTATATTCGCGCCGCCGATGACCGCAATAAGGGCGGTTGCGCCGCCCGGAGGGTGTAGGGTGCGGGTAAGATGCATCACCAAAATCGACAAGGAGACTGCCAATGCCCCCAATAACGCCATCTCAAAAGGCAGAAAGGCATTAACAGATACGCCGATTATCGCGGAGAGTATATGCCCCCCCAGCACATTGCGCGGTTGGGAAAATCAGCCTGTGGCGCACCGTAAAGCAAGACCGCGGAGGCTCCGAATGAGCCCACCAAAAATAGCCCACTCAGCAAATCAGCACCGACCATACTGCCCGCTGTCGCCGCCAGATATATGCCGAAAAATGCACCGAGCCATGACCAGGCGATTTCGCTGAACGGCTTTCTATCCGGGCTGGTCTCTCCGCCCTGCATCTTTTGCAGAAATAAGCGCAATTTCATTCGATTTTCATCGGCTCGTTATACAGCAAAATATTTCTCGGCTATTTTACGAAAACTGGGGGCTTTTTTTGGCGCCATGATCTCGGCTGCCGCTCGGTCGGCCGCGTCCGGGCTATCGCCTCGCGCCCCATGCTTGAGCAGCAGATCGACTTGCGGTGCCTCCGCCCCGTTGTTTAGCGCCCAATGCAGAAGCGTGCGTTGTTACTCGGCGGCTCCTTTAGGAACTACACGACAGCATCGAACACCCCGCCCGATCCCTCGCCCAATCCGGCCGTTTCTGCGCGTATTTCTCGCGCTCGGGCTGCTCGTCGTAGGGCCGACGCAATAATTCCAGCAGCTCGTTAACCACTGTATAATCACCCTCTTCGGCCTTATCGATGGCGAGTTGCGCCATATAATTGCGCAGCACGTATTGGGGATTGACCGCGTCCATGCGCTCGCGCCGATCGGCAGACGCCTGCGCGCCATACCAACCCAGCCAAGCGCCCAGCCGCGCCTTGTAATCATCCGTCAGCTGTTCCGGCACATAATACGCGTCCATCAGCGGCGCCATTAACTGCTCATCTGTCGCGTCCCCCACCGCCCCGACTTCGACCATCGCCAGTTTGCGATAAAAAATGCTCATATCCGTCTCGACCAATGGCAGGATCTCGTGCAATTCGGCCGCCAACTCGCCGTCGAAGGCCTCCAACCCCAACTTCTCCGTCTGCATCACTTGCCAGTAACCCTCGTAGGCCGACGAAAAAGCGTTGATAATCTCCTGCAAGGGCTCGATCTCTTCGACCAACGGCAGCAAGGCCTGGCCCAATTGCGCGAGGTTCCAATGCGCGACCTGCGGCTGGTTGCCGAAGCGGTAGCGTCGGCCTTGCGCGTCGGTGGTATTCGGCGTCCAATTGGGGTCGTAGTCTTCAAGCCAACCGTAGGGCCCGTAGTCGATCGTCAGCCCGAGGATCGACATATTGTCGGTATTCATCACCCCGTGCACGAACCCCACCCTCATCCAGTGCGCGATCATCTCAGCAGTACGCTCAACCACCTCGCGATACCACT
>DQLG01000214.1 GCA_015660315.1 Candidatus Latescibacterota bacterium | reverse complement strand
GTAGCCGTCGCGCGGTCTGCTCTTCGACTTGTCTTGCAAGGTCTTGCTGTAGAAAGGAGAGTTGCAGATGGGTATGCACCCGACGCAATAATTCGGTGGCGTTAAAAGATTTGGTGACATAGTCTACCGCGCCCAATTCGCAGCCCTTCACTATATCTCAGTTACGACCTTGGCCAGTGAGAAGGATCATGGGCACGTCTTTGGTCGCCGGGTTGGCCTTGGGGCGCTGGCAGGTCTCGAAGCCGTCCATCTCTGGCAGGATTAGATCGGGCAGGGGCTTATGCGCGATGTCCAGGGCCTGTTTCCCCGTTTTGTGCGACATTGAGCCGATAGCCTTTTTCGTGCAGAACGGTGCCCAGCGCCTGGATATTTGGCAGGGTATCGTCGACGATAAGGGTACGGGCACTTTGATTTGTTTCGCTCATATTTTCCCTGGTGGTTATTCCTCGCCCACGAGCACTTCGACGCCGGTCCAATCATCGGGCACGCCACGGGCGACGGCTTCGGCGATGCGTTCTTGGTGGTATTGCAGGACGCGGTCGTCGGGGTCCTGCGCCAAGGCTTGGGCGATGAGCAGGTTGGCTTGCGTGAACTTGCGGTCGTAGTAGAGCCGCAAGGCCTCTTCGTAATCGGCCTGGGTGCCGAGTTTGCGTTTGATCAAAGCGTCGGGATCGCCTTCAAATATCTCATAGACAACCAGCGGCTCGTTGTGGCCTTTGAACTGAACCTTGTCGAGGACGCGAAACTTATACTGGTCGCGTGTGGTCAGCTTGTTCATGACATGTTCGCTGACGACCAACCCCACGTCGTAACGCCGGGTTAGCCGTTCGAGGCGTGAGGCTACGTTGACGGCGTCGGAGACGACAGTGGTCTCCATGCGCTGGCTCTCGCCGATGACGCCGAGCATCAATTCGTCGACGTGCACGCCGACGCCGATCTGGACGGAGGGAGTGCCCGGGGCGATAAACTTCTCGTTGAACTGGGCCATCGCCTTCTGCATCGCGACGGCAGCCTCGACAGCGTCGTCGGCCTCAGTGGGGAAGAGCGCCATGATCGAGTCGCCGATATATTTCTCGATAAAGCCCTTGTTCATGCGGATGATGGGACTGATCCAACTCAAATAGGCATTGATGAAACGAAAGCAGTGTTCCGGGCCCATTTTTTCCGATAACGAGGTGAAGGCGATGATATCGGAAAAGAGAACGCACATTTCGGTTTGGACCTGGTCGCCGAGTTGCACGTCGAGGATATTGTCGCGTTGCAAGAGAGTGAGGAATTCCCGCGGGACGAAGGAAGAATAGACCTGGTTGGCCCGTTCCATGTGCTCTTGCGCGTCCTGGACCTCATCGGTCTTTACTTCGACTTCGCGGGCGAGCCTGCGTTGGAGTTGGTAGAGTTCGATATGGGTGCTGACCCGGCGCAGTAATTCGGTGGTGTTAAAGGGTTTGGTGATATAGTCGACGGCGCCGAGCTCGAACCCCTGTACTACTTTTTCAATTTCGCTTTGGCCGGTGATAAAGATCACGGGCACGTCTTTGGTCGCCGGGTTGGCCTTGAGGCGCCGGCAGGTCTCGAAGCCGTCCATCACCGGCATCGCTAGGTCGAGCAAGATCAGGTCGGGTAGGGCTGCCTGTGCGGTTTGCAGGGCGGCTTGGCCGCTGGAAACTGGGCGGACCGCGTAGCCGCCCAGCTCCAGGACTTGGCCCAAGAGATCGACGATGCCCTGCTCGTCGTCGACGATGAGGATTTCGACTTTGTCGTCGTTCATGCCGGCTCTGTTATCCTTCTATCCAGTAAGTGGTGATTTTCCGGTCAATGCCCTTGACGCGGATCGCCCGGTGCCGCGAACAGCGGACCGAGTCAGATACGAGCTCGTAGTTTGCCGCGGAGATGAGGATCCGACCCGCCTCGGCATTGGGTTTCGAGTCGGGCGGCCACGTTGACGTTGGGGCCGATGATGGTATGGTCCAACGGGTCGTCGCTGCCGAAATTTCCGACGGTGCACTCGCCGCTATTGATGCCGATGCGGACAGCGATCTGCAAGCCCGCGGCACGTTTCTGCATGGCTTGCGCCATGTGTGCGCATTGTAGTCTTCTACCGTGGCGTCTTCTACTTTAAGGTGCCGGCAGGTCTCAAAGGCATCTATTTTAGGCATCATGATATTGCCGGCATCCTCATTGAAATCGGGCGTGGTCCACACCGGGGCCTTCGGTCTGTATAGGCTTGTGCCACCATTCCCATTCGCCGCTGAGATAGTCGTAGGCATCGCGGCGGATATCGATTTGTTCCAAGCCGCCGGTCGTGCGATTTTTTTGAGTTGTGCATCAAATTGCTTGGCGTAGTTCTGCACCAAGCCGGCCATGCGCAATTCGCTTTCGTTTGCGACGCGTTGCCAAACCCGGAGGATATCGAATGCCATAACCGCCAGATAGGTCAATACTACGGGAATGCCGATAAGCAGTATTGATTTTATACGTATTGAATAGCGCATAGATATTCCGTGAGCCTATAGAGTCCAAGCCTAATATGATAAAGTATTTACGCCAAAATAAAAACATAAAACTAGTAGGCCACCGACACCGCGCGTCGCATACTGTGATCGCCGCTGTCACTGGCGATTTGTAATTCGAGCAGATAGAGGCCGGGCGGTGTGAGATGCCCTTGATCGTCGCGGCCATTCCAGGACAGTTCCTGGTGCCCTGCTTGCGCGTCGAACTCGGTGGAATATAGCAGTCGGCCGGCCAGATCGTAGAGGCACAGGCGCAATGGGCGTGCGGAGAGCACATTGACCAGATCAAAGGAGACCACGAGGCGGTCGTTGATCCCGTCGCCATTGGGGGTGATGAATGAAGAGGTGAACGAAAGGTTGGAAAACAATGTTGTGCTGAGCGGTATGCCCACCACATTACTGCTGCTCTCAATTTGCGTGTCGGCGTCGCCAGGATCGACCAATTGACGGGTTTGCTGGCGGGCACTGTCGTGGAGAAAGGCATCAAAGCGAGTCGATTGCAGGTAGACCGGCGAGATGAAACGCAATTCGACGAGTTGACGGCTCTGGATCCGGTGCGGAAAAGTGGCGAGAAAGCCCTGGGTGAGCGATGTAGTCTCGACCTCGACGCTTTCGCCGTCGATAAAGGCGGCGGCAAAACGAGGGGTTGTGGAAGCTTCGACCGATATCTGGTCGAAGCCGGTGGTGGAGACCGTTGGGCGCACGTAATAGGAGAAGGTGGTTTCTTCGCCGGGCATGACTTTGAGGGGGTAGACCTCGCCGACGACCCGGGAGGCCAGGGGGTTGGTGAAGTTGATGGCCAGCCAGTCGAAACGCGCGGCTTGTTCCGGATTGACGGAAACTAGCTTGACGTCGAGTTCGAGAAAACGGCGCGGCGAAGGCGATAGGAAGAAGGCACCGGAAGTGCTGTAAATATTACTCCATGGGCTCCAGTCGCCGCCGGCGACACGCGTGGTATCGATTGCGCCCCTGAAACTGGGGATCAGCTTGTTGTATCTTTTTTGCGTGACCTGCTTGCCGTTCTTGTCGTGGAAAGTGTATTGCTCGACGATTTCATTGCCGGTGCGTGAGCGAATCTCCACGTGGGTGCCCGGCGGGGTCTGCGTTTGCCATTCGACGGTGTTGAGGCTCTTACCGTCTTGTAGGTCGATCAGCGGCGAGCGGAAGCCGGTTTCGAGCGGATAGCCCTCGCCGTAGACCTGGATCTCCTCGGCCGAGCCGTTGGCGTAACAGGCCCAACGCGATGTCGCGTCAGGGGCGGTCTCGGCGCAGGTCGCGTCCCAGATCAACCAGGCGACGCGGACGAAGCGCGTAGGCAAGGTCGGGAATTGATGGTCGGCTAGACCTGCTTGTTGGTCTTGGCTTGTGCCTCGTCCAGAGAAATGCCGGGTCCATATGCGCGAGCCGTCCGGAGCCAGCGAGCCATCGGATGTGAGAATCTCATAGACCTTGTAGCTAAAAGAGCGCGCGCCGCTGGCACCGGCCCGACTGCGCAGTAATTGTTCGCCGAAACCACCGCGGATGGCCACGCCGGTGATTAGTCGCACGAAGTCCACGGGGTAGACGGCACCGAGGTCGATAGTGATATGGCTCCAGGTGTTATAGGAGTTGCGGGGTTCGCGACCGTTGCGCCAGCGGTCGAAGATTGAGCCGTCGACGAGGTTGAGCGCGTTGCCTAGGGTAACTTCCTCGGCGCGGTTGAAGACGTCGATGATCACGTCGATTGCGCCGCCGCGCTCGGGCAGGCCGATGATCAAGTTGTCGCCGATGCCTTCGACTTCTATTTCGACCAAGCGGGCGCCGTCGATGTGTTTGAGGTTGCGTACCAGGAGGTAGCGGATCGGGGTCAGGTCGAGTGCATCGCCGGGCGCGTAGATGACGCGGTGGCGGCCGTTTTCCTTGACGCGTTCCCTAATGCGGTAGATCAGCGAGCCCTCGACGGGGTTGGCGACACGGTCGAGTTGCGGTTCGCCGGAGGAAAGCAGTAGGTCGAAGAGCTCGAAGGGGGGGGCTTCGTCGGCGAAGACGAGGGTGATGCTGCGCGCCGAAACGCTGCGGCCGAGGTCCACTTCGACAAACCAGTCCTCGTCGTCGTCCGTCGGGTCCGGCGCCCAGCCGGTCGCCGGGTCGCCGTCGAGTATGTTGAGGGCATCGAAGCCGTTGGAGCCGACTCGGCGGATACCGCCGCCCAATGGAATAGCGTCGAGAGCGGCATTGATTTTTTTCTGGATGCGGACGGGTTGGATCGAGCCGTTGGCGGCGACTGCGACTGCGCCCAGCGGCAAATCCCAGGTGCTCCACTCGGCGGCGGTGCTGAAGCGGAGTTGTTCGGCTTCGGCGGCGAGGGCGCAAAGCGTACAAAGCAGGATGGAAAGTATCTTGAAGGACATGGTTTCCTGTCGGAGAACGGGTCTTTTAAGATACTTTTATTACGGTGGCTTATCAATGTGAAAAGAAAGTCAGACGCAGCATCAAATGATAATGCAGCGTTTGCTCTTGTGGGCTTGGGGTGTGTCTGATATCCAGCATCTTTTTTTGCGTTGCTGTCGGGCCAATTGCACCCGTTTTTCGCTCGTCGGGCGGTTGTCCGTCGTATTCGATTTTTCAGCTCTTCCATATCGATTTATGCGGAGGTCGATCTACTCCATACATATAGAGTCAGGCTGGGTGAAAAGTGTCAACTCGTTTGTGCGTTATGGAATCTGTGGCGGGCCGTGGTTTTGCGGTGCAAAGAACTATTCAGTCGATCTCGAGCGAGACCTCTTGGTTAAGCCGTTCGTTGGCGGAGCAGGCATCGGCGGTGGCGTAGTGGAAGATCACGGCCTTGCGCCAGGTGTCCGTGCGGTTATCGTCGCTAAAGTGTAGGGTGCAGCCGTGGTGGAAGATCACCGAGCCGGCGGCTACCGGGCAGCGCACTGGGTCGGGTAGAGCTAGCTTGCCGGTGTCGGGCACGTGGTGGACAGGGCGTTTGGGGTCTTTGTTGATGGGAAAGACCCCGTGTCGGTGTGATCCAGGTATGTAGCACATACAGCCGTTTTCCGTCGTCGCCGCATCGAGGGCGATCCAGGCGGTGACCAGCTCGTCTGCCGGTTCGACTAGGAAGTAACTTTGGTCTTGGTGCGGGGGTTTAGCCTGACCGCCCGGCGGTTTGAAGAGAGCCTGGTCGCGAAAGACTTTGATGCGGGGACCGATCAGGCCGCGGACTAATTCGAGCAGTTTTGCTTGGCGGGCAAAATCCTGAAAAAAGGGCAGGAAACGCACTAGGAAGGCGGCGCTGCGCACCGAGTCGTCGCGGGCCAGGCTCGATTGGCGGTCGCCGGCGGTATTGCCTTCGCGGCCGACGGTGACGCCCTCTGGGGGGTGATCGGGCTCGGCGATTAGGGTGTCGATACGGCGGCGGATTTCGTTCATTTCGCTGTTGTCAAAAAGCGCCTCTGCGATCAGGAAGCCATCGCGGTCATAGTTTTTTCTCAGGGTCGGGTCGAACAAGAAGGATACCTTTCTGATTAATGCGGATCTTCTCGTGCAGAGGTCTTATAGCAGCAATGGGTTAATTGCGAGCCCTGCGCGGTCGCGATACTAAAATCTTAAATAGGGCTCCGACTCGACCGGCGTAAAATCGGCCGGTGGAAATTTCGCCAAGACCGCGTCGTCGAGGTCGGTGCCCCAACCCGGGCCGGCGGGTGGCGTGCCGTTGCCGTCTTCGATGGCGATGGGGTTGGTCAATACCTCGTGGTAGAGATCGACTGAATTGAGGAAGATTTCCTGCATATGGCAGTTATTGATGGCCATGTCCAGGTGCAGGCTGGCGACAGTCGAAAGCGGGCCGTTGGAATTGTGCGGTGCCAAAGTGACGTAGTAGGTCTCGGCCATTGCGGCGATTTTACGCAATTCGGAAAAACCGCCGGCGTGGCAGATATCGGGTTGGATGATGCCGATGGCATTTTGTTCCAATAGCGCGCGAAACTCCCAGCGGGTGTAGAGCTGCTCGCCGGTGGCCACCGGCACGCGCACCGAGCGGGCGAATTCGGCCATGGTATCGGCGTTGTCGAAGAGAATGGGCTCTTCTAGCCAGGCGATGTCGAAGGGTTCCAATTGTTGCGCGACCCGGCGGGCGCCCCAGACATTGAAGGCGGGCGCGTACGTCGACGCCGATTTCGATATTAGGTCCGACGGCTTCGCGCACCGCGGCTACCAAGCCGACGCCGCGGGTGATGCGCTCGGGGGTGATGACCTGTTCGCCGCCGAAGGGGTAGAGTTTTAGGCAGCGATAGCCCTGTTCGACGACGGCTTTGGCGCGGGTCGCGTAGCAGTCGCGTTCGGGCTCACCGCCGTCTTGGGGTCCGTGCGCGGAGGGGCGCTTGCCGGAGAACCAGCCATTGGCATAGAGCGGCACGCTGTCGCGTACCTTGCCGCCGATCAATTCGTAGACCGGCACGCCCAATGCCTTGCCCTTGATATCCCAGAGCGCCAGGTCGATGGCGCTGATAGCGCTGATGGTCACCGCGCCGCCGGTCCAGGTGACCCGGCGGTGCAGCGAGGTCCAGATATGTTCGATCTGGAAGGGGTCTTTGCCGCGCAGATAGCTGCCGAAATTTTCCAACTCGGCCGTCAGCGCAGCGTCTTTGTATTGCAGGCTGCCCTCGCCGACGCCGGTGATACCCTCGTCGGTGTGGATGCGCACGAAGAGCCAATTGTTGTTGGGCTCGGTGCCGGCTTGCATGCGCAGGACTTCTAGGTCGGTGATTTTCATTGACGGTGCTTTCTTTGCGGTGCGATCGGTATTATTCGTCAAGTCGTTATAATTTAATCTGGCCGTTACATCGGCGAAAATGTGACGGCCAGATTAAACTATAGGGCAGGTTATTTGTCAATCTCCTACCGCAAGAGCAGCAACTTGCGCGACTGGACCAAGTCACCCGCCCGCAGGCGATAGATATAGACACCCGTCGCCAGATTGTGGCCGGTGTCGGTGCGGCCATCCCAACGGGCGGTATAGCGCCCGGGTTCGCGCCAGCCGTGCAGGAGCCGGCTTACCTGCTGCCCGGCGAGATTGTACAGCGAGAGTTCGATTTCTGAGCCGATCGGCAAAGTGAAGCGAATCGAGGTATCGCTATTGAAGGGGTTGGGAAAGTTCTGCGCCAGGTCGAGTTCGTTGGGCAAACCCTCGCCGCGCTCTGCCAAGACGGCAGTCGGGGCCGGTGGTCCCGAGGGGATACGCGTTACTAACCGCACATCGTCGAGATGGAAGGTGCCGGTCGGGTTGCCCTCGAAACGCAGTACGTCGACGAAGTCGATCTGGTCTCGGATGCCGGGGCCGTAATAGTTGGGCTGGTTGAAGGCGGCGAAGGGGATTTCGATTATTTGCCACTCTTTCTTAGAGAAGTCGATGTGGAATTTTTCCACATCGCGGACCAGGTCGATGCCGAGGCCGTCAATGAAGATAATGAAGATCGGCAGGTTTGGCAGTTCGGCGTCGCCGGGGTGGAAGGCGAAGCGAATGCCGGCGAAACCCAGCGGCTCGATCGGCGTGTCGGGGCGGAATTCTACCGCCCACGGGGTGTAGAAGTTTTTTGGCTCGGCTACGACGGTGGTGGCGCGGGTGCCGTGAAAAACGGGGCCGTCACTGGCTTCTTGCACCAGGGCGCCGCCAATCCCATTGAGCTGCCAACGGGTGGCGAGGTCTTCGTCGAAGACGGCTATGTCCGAGGGCAAAATGGCGATTTCCTGGATAAAGTCAAAACCACGGAACGCGCCG